>JAFGON010000095.1 GCA_016926475.1 candidate division WOR-3 bacterium
CCTGAGTAAGAGTTTTTCATAAAATATTAATAAAGGACTCACAAATTGCCAAATCAAAAAAGAAGAAAAGACATAAGAAATATCGCAATAATAGCCCATGTAGACCACGGGAAGACGACTCTTGTAGACGCCCTGCTGAGACAGACAGGAGCTTATGAGTTCAAGGAAGGCGAACACATGATAATGGACGTCAACCCCCTCGAAAGAGAAAGAGGCATCACAATTGTCTCAAAGAATGCATCCATACCCTACAAGGGAATTCAAATCAACATAGTCGACACACCCGGTCACGCGGATTTCGGAAGCGAAGTAGAGAGGATTCTAAAAATGGTCGACGGCGTCCTTCTGCTCGTGGACGCTTTCGAAGGGCCGATGCCCCAGACTAAATTCGTCCTCAAAAAATCCCTTGAGCTTCATTTAAAACCCATTCTCGTCTTAAACAAAATTGACAGGAAAAACTGCAGGCCTCTCGAAGTCGCGGACATGACTTTCGACCTCTTCTGCGAACTGGCCGCAACAGACGAACAACTCGACTTCCCCATTGTCTACACATCCGCAAAAAATGGAACAGCAACCCTGGATCTGGACGAAGAGGGAAAGACAATGAAGCCTCTTCTGGACACGATAATTCACAGGGTGCTGCCGCCTGTCGCAGATCCTGAAAAACCTTTTCAGATGCTCGTGACGATGCTCGACTACGACCCATACGTAGGAAGGTACTCCATCGGCAGAATTTTTCACGGCAAAATAGCTACCGGAAATCCTATCGTACTCGTAAAAGCTGACGGGTCGGCAAAAAGCGCGAAAATCTCTAAAATCTTGAAATACAAAGGATTGAAAAGGATAGAAGCTTCAACAGCAGAGGCTGGAGATATAGTTCTTCTCGCCGGTATAGAAGACGTTCACGTAGGCGAGACGGTAGCCTCCCCGGAGTATCCCGTCGCTCTGCCGAAGATTAAAATTGACGAACCGACCATTTCAATTGTCTTCTCACACAACACAAGTCCACTGTCGGGTAAAGACGGCGGAAGGTTTTTGACTTCAAGACACATAAGGGAAAGGCTCGAATACGAAGCGCTGACGAACGTCGGAATCAAGATAGAAAAATTCGACGGCTCGGAGAAAATAAAAGTTTCGGGCAGAGGTGAGCTACACCTTTCAATTTTAATAGAAACTATGCGGCGGGAAGGTTACGAGTTCGAAGTCTCCTCGCCGGAAGTCATAATGATGAGGATGAACGGGGATGTTCTTGAACCTATAGAAGAGGTCCTTGTTGAGATAGACCAGGGCTACCAGGGCAGCGTCATAGAAGCTCTCGGCCCGAGGAGGGCCGAACTCAAGAACATGGGAACAACTTCCATCGGCACAGTCCGTCTCGAATTCTTGATCCCCACGCGAGGTCTGTTGGGTTTTCGGAGTGAACTCCTTAGGATGACAAGAGGAACAGGCTCCATGTACCAAAATTTTTACATGTACCAGAAACACAGGGGCGAAATCCAGAAACGAAGGGGGCCTACCCAGATTTCAATGAACACCGGAAAAGCTTCGGGATACGCCCTTTTCGGCCTTCAGGAACGAGGGGAAATATTCATAAAGCCCGGCGACGACGTCTACGAGGGGATGATAATCGGCACGAGCCACAGGGCGAACGACTTGGTCGTCAACGCGACGAAAGAAAAAAAACTGACAAACATAAGGGCAGCGGGTTCGGACGAAGCCATACGGCTGACACCGCCCAGGGAGATAACACTCGAATTCGCGCTTGAATTCATTCAGGAGGACGAGTTACTCGAGATTACCCCGAAAAATATCAGGTTCCGCAAGAAGTACCTCACTGAAAATGAAAGAAAGAGAATGGATCCGGAGAGAAATATTTAAATCTTTTATTTTTTAAAAAAGTAGTTTAGTATATTTAAAATTGCTAAAGGAGATGAATATGAGATTTCTTGCTTTTTTTATTTTCATCTTTCATTCTTTTTTTCTCTTTTCTCAGCAAATTGTATACCACGACAACAATAATCTATGGACAATAATATACCCTGTTTCAGGACAAATAGGCAAAAAAGAGATATGCGGCGCTGAATTTCCAGGTGGGTCTGGTAGACAGCATCTTGCCACCTGCGATCACGACATAGGTTTTTATGATGAAAACCGCAACATCATTGTTATTTCAACCGGAGGTAATTGAGGCTCGGCCCTAAATTGGGCCCCCACCCATAGTTTATGGGAATGGATAGACGACTCGATAAAAATGAGTTACTTCATAGTGTCAGACGTTGTACACGGAACAGGAATCGAATATCACCGACACGGTTATTCATTTTCAAATAACGGTTTCACAGATTTTCTGATATTCACAACTGACTTTATAAACACTTCAAACCACACTTATCAAAACGTTTATCTGGGTCTTTATTCAGATTTCGATGTTCCTTGTTTCTGGTGGAGTCCTGTTTTGACAGCCACCGATCTTGTGGGTTATGTCGATTCTCTGAATTTAGCATACGAAAAAGACCAGGATTCATTATCTCTTAACGATTCTTTCAACACATTCGTCGGTATTAAATTTTTAGACGATAGACAAATCAACATAGGATTCCACCCATGGGATTTCAGAGCTGGATGTGTATTAAGCGACACTTACGTTTACATGAACTTTTTATCAGATATTACAATTGCAGACACACCGTTCGTCGACACAAGCGACTGGGCTCTGTATCTCTGCCGTCCCGCGCCAGATTTTTATCCGGGTTGCACTTTAAGTTATGCGTTCGGACTTGTTGCAGGACACACAAAAGACAGTATGTTGTTGGCCGCATCAAAAATGCAATTGCTTTACGACAGCATTCTTACCTCGGTTGAAGAAATAAACATTGCTCCTACAATCACCAACTTGACTTTTTTTCTCTCTCCTAATTTGAGTAACGGATTAACCAACTGTGTTTGTTACAGCCCCGGAGATATATTAACAATGATTGAGATATTCGATATACAGGGAAGGCTAGTCAAATATATTGATGAATTCAAAATTACCGCCGGAGAAAGCATGTTTTCTTTAGATCTGTCAAATCTGCCCGTAGGGTTGTATTTTATATCTCTTTCAGGTTCCGGTTTCAACTATCAAGAAAAAATGATTATTGTAAGGTAGTGATATAATGAAAAATATGTTTTTTGTTCTGATATTAATTGTTCCTGCAGTTTTATTTTCTGACTCAAGTTGGCCAGAACAATCAGAAATTATATATCCTGAAATCATTACAGTTTCAGGAATTGAAAATCCAGTTCTATCAATCCTTGAAAATATGTTCGTTTACCCTGATGAATCAGAAAAAGAAAGTTCAGTTCCAAGTACATTAAAACCTAAATGGGGAGCAGATTTTCTGGTTTCCTCCGGTAATACAATAACACCTTCTAAAACGAATCTCGCATTCGATTACGATTTGTTTGGAAGACTTTATACGGCAATCAGCGACGATGCTTCAACTTTTGACACTCTTTGGATATTCAATTCAACAGACAAAGGCCAGACATGGACGAGAAAACTGGAAATATCAATTTCTCCACCCTACACTTCAGATATTCTTTATCACGACATGAAAATTCAGCATGGAACTAATTATCCGGAAATCTACCAGTTTTTTCTCATTGACAACGGCTACGATACAACTCTTTGGTTTAGAACAATTGACTTCTTTGGACATAATCCTGTTTGGCTGAGATTCACACCGGATTCGCTTTTTTCCCAGATATCCAAATTTTCTTTCGACATTTCTGGAGATTCGTTCTATATCATTTATCTCAGACGTCCAAACGCCGAAGGAAGTAAAGTAGTACGAATGTTTTCCTTCGACAGGGGTATCACCTGGACCAGACAATCTGTAACTGATTTTCCAAGCAAAACCGTAGATATTTCAGCCAGACCTGATGGGTATTTCTATATCGTTTACGACAGAATATCCGAAGCCGATATCTTTATACACAGATATGACAATTCCGGTTCTTTATTAGACATCCAAACAGTTTCAATTCCCGGTTTATACTCATGTTATCCCTCTTTATCATCTGCGAGATTCAAACCATGGGGAGATAACTTCGTTTATGTCGTTTATCAGGAAGGAACAGGTGTTTCTACCAGAGCAAAAATTTCGACCAGTTCTGACGGAGGTGGTACATGGACAATCGCACAGAAATGGCCAATTGTCGGTGATTTCAATTCAAGGTGCCCTTTTGTCGAGTTCAGCCGTTCTGACACACAAGACAGATGTATCGGTATAGCTGTGAATTCAGACAATCATGAGTTGCGGATGTGTATAAACGGTTATGGAGAACATTGGGATTCAGCAATTACAGTAAACGATCATATAGCATCTTCCGAAGTACAACCTCAGGGATGCTTCGTTTCATCAATTATCAATTCACAAACTGGGATAATATACAGGCAATTCGGAAGTGATTCTATATGGTTTGACGGCGAACTTACAACAACTTCTGTAGAAGAAACCACCGAAAATATAAACTTCATAAACGGAACAGACATATTAAAAATTTCTTTCATATCACCACAGAATATTTATGGCAAAATCGAACTCTTAGATGTTTCCGGAAGGGTCATAAAGACTATATATGAAGGAAGTTTTTGCCAGGGTGAAAACACCTTCAGGATACCAACCGAAGACTTGGATCAAACCTTGGGTGTGTATTTTATTCTGATAAATTCACGACTTATTACAAATTCCCAAAAAGTAACAATTTTTAGATAGATATGAATATCTCTGATCTTTCTGACAAAAGTATAATTGATTATGCTCATAAAAGAGGATTATCGCTGAAAATTTCAGAACAAGCTATTATGAGGGGATGATGAAACGCCACCTACGGCCCGGTCGGGTCGCTTTCGGATACAGATGAATTTGAAGACTATTTGTCATGGGTATTCGAGGGCTTGAAAATAAGCATTTCAAAACACGTAATAGAGAAATACATGAAGGGCATGACGTTGAAATTCAGCACCGAATTGTGGGGTTGGAATAAAATTACATTTTCTGAGTGATAAAGCTTGTTATCAGAACAATTTGAAAAATCCGCTTTTTCACACGTGAAGCTCCACTATGTCCCCGTCTGAAAGTACATGGTCTTTGTGGACCATCTGTCCGTCGTAAACGCCCTCTCCCCAGACCTTTGCCGTTTTCAAATTCTTTTTGAAATCTTGATGGACATTTTGGGCAAAATCTTCAATGTTTGAACCTTTTTTAAGCACAAAAGGTGTCTTCATGTCGGCTTGAAATCCTGGTTTTTTTGAATAAACTCTGACGACCTCCAAGTTCACGAAAATTCTTTTTTTTAAAAAATCCAGATTCCAACCGGTCTTGGCGGAAACCGGCACGGATTCAAATGGACAATCGCTTAGTTTTAGAAATATTTCGTAGTCTTCTGCGAATTCTTCTCCGTCGTGTTTGTTGACAAGAAGGATAAATTTGGACTTGTGTGAATTTTCAGAAAAATATTCACCGACCGGTTCAATTCTTTTTTCTCTAAGTAAATCGAGAACCACCCCTATCTGACTGAAAGGATCAGCCTCCAGATCAATGGTCAAAGCCAAAAGGTCGGCTCTTTTCAGAAGATCGAAAAGTTCAGGTCTTACGAATTCTTTAGTCAACGGGGGTGTATCTATCAGCTGTATGGAAATGTCTTGATAAGTCATCATCCCCGGTGTGGGTTTCCAAGTCGTATGCGGTTGTGAACTGATTTCCGGATTGGCGTTGGTCAACGCGCAAAGAAGTGATGATTTTCCAGTGTTGACTGGACCTGTCAAAACAACTTGTCCGGCGCCTTCTTTTTTTATAGAGAACAGAGACTCATGCCCTGAAATTCTTTTTTTGGTATGAGCGCTTTCTTTGAGTTTTGAAAGCTTTTTTCTCAAGTCCGCTCTAAGCTTGTCGGTTCCCTTGTGTTTTGGTATCGTCCCCAAAAGTTCCTCTAGTGAGGTGATTTTGTCTTCAAGGGTTTCAGATTTCCTGAACTTTTTTTCAGCTTCGAAATACTCAGGGGGAAGGTTAGTAGGCATTTTTAGTTTAAGCCGTGTGCTTTTCCCCGAATTTTTCCCCAAGTTCAAGGGTTAATTCTTCTATCATTTCCATGACTTCTTTAAATTTTTCCGGTAGATTTTCTGGCCTGGAAATAAACAGAAAACTTTCAATTTTTTTGAAAATTTCTCCCGGGTAATCCCTTCGGGCGTACCGCAAACCGAAGTCGTATTTATTCGACCTGTATCTAAGGTTCAAAAGAGACGCCAGGTACCTGTTGACGACACCGTCATAACTCGTTTTGGCGTCTACGAAATTTCCCCTTTCGCAGTTTTTTCTTATTTCCGTCTCCAGAAGCCAAAGTGGCCCTTTCATCAATTTTCTGAAATAATCAGAACATTTTTTCTCAATACCCCTTGTCGGTGAAATGTCTATGACTCCTTTTTTGTCAAACCAAATTACGGCGTTTCCATGTCTGTCGCTTGCCGTGAATTTTTCATCGGAAGATTCTTTAATCACCGTCAAGTCGATGTAATAAAACTTCGGTGAATTTTCAAGTTTATAAAAGCATTGCGAATTTCCATGCCAAGTCGGTTCAGAAAGTCTGAATTTTTTCTCTATGGCGTGATTTTTCGTAATATAGTCTTCAACCACCGAAAACACTTCTTCAACAAAATCTTCAGAACAAATAACCGCGAGGTCGAGATCAGAGTACTTGTCTTCAAACCCTGTAGCAGCGGATCCGCCTTCCCAAACGGCTGAAACGCTGTCTTCACCTTTTAAAATATCACTTAAACCGCTTTTTATTGATGATTTATAATTTTCTGCGTCCAAAATAAAACCTCGTGTTAAAATTTCTACCAAACAAAAATTTCTCGTATTACAGCATCCGGTCAGGTGTTTTCATTTTCACCCTACCAGTCCCCTTCTTAGAGTAAAAAGGAGATTTTTTGAAGTTCCGCTATGAGAACAGGTTGACCCCTGTCATCCCATACTGGTTCAACATTTCCGGATATTTGCGTGAACTCTCCGTAGGTGTCACCGATGCCAATTCCGGTTTTCGTTTTAAATCTATCGCTGAAAACCTCTAGCTTCTCAACAAAATGTCCCTCGCTGTCCATAACAAGCGAAATGCAATTATACTCCGAATCTACAATAATTTTATAACAGAGAACATCTTGTCCTTCAAAATTAATGTATGCTGTATCTAATTTACCATAAACATGATACTTAAAACTTTCCTCAACCTCACTTACATCCATCCTTACTCTGAAAAAGCCAACTCTGCCTTCATCTATTTCGAACATATAATCTTCGACTTTTCTCGTCAGCCAATCAAGAGAATAATTCGGTGGAAAAATATTTGCAACATAGGTGAAAACACAAAGAATCGCACCAATTTTCATTTTTTCCCCATTTTTATCATCTAATTTTATCCATTTTTAAGATTTGGACCCCGTAAATCGTGACAACCCTGCAGAAATAGACACCAGTAGAGAGGGCTTCTCCACCTACTTCGAAACGGTGTTTGCCCTGTTCGAGCTTTCCATCAAATACTCTGCGAATCAACCTTCCTGAAATGTCGAAGACTTCAACGGTTACATCGCTAACCGCTGGAAGAGTCAACAAGAAGCTGTTATTACCGTTGAAAATGCACTTTTCCGCTCTAAATGACAGTTTCTCAGGTAATTCCGGACTCAGTTCTACCTCGACACCTGATTGACTTTTCAAAACGGCTTTTATCGCCCAACATATATTAATACCGTAACCTGACATGTAAGACCAGTTCTGACCCTGCCTGTAGTTGTCAGTTTGAGTTGGAATGCACTGTGCTACGAAGCTTCCGTAAAATGGAGTCTGACCAAATTGAGGGGTAAATCCGACCTCCAACCACATTTCACCAGGGGTTATGCTCACCGCTTCAGAATCAACCCATTCAACATATTTCCATCCTGAATCACCAGTTACTGTAAAATTTTTAGATGATATCATAGGTCCGGGTATGATAGGACTGGCGCCTTGGTATATATTCACCTGAGCATCATTTAGAGCATTGGTGCCTCCAGTTGTATAGAAATATACTCTCTTAATTTTCCATCCTATATAATTATTAAGTAGACTCGGAGTATATCTGTGAGCCATTCCAAAAAACATGTTGGGCGAATTTGGTCCTATTGATCCGGTGCTGTCGTTATCTTCTGTAAAATACGTCAAAACTGCAGATGTCAATGCAGTGTCAATATATATAGTGTCTTGATAGTAGAGTTGGTCCTTGGCATAGACAGTTAAAAGAAAGGGCTGCATAGAAATTGTGTCGTATTGAACAGCCGCGAGACCATTCGGACCTGTTTTCCCTCTGAACCAAAAAAGAGTGTCGTAGGGTCTTGAAAGACAGCAAACAGCCCCGTCTATTGGCTGCCCCCCCGAGCTGACGATTACATCGAGAAGTCCAGAGAGGTTATAAATCGTATCAGAGTGACTTACCGTCATAACTGTGGGCTGTTTCGAATAAATTTGTGTCTCTGGATCTCCGAAAAGATTGAATTCATTTATGCACCAGTGTTCGCAATCGTTGAATCCCCATACCCAGTTTATCAATTCATCCCTGGAAAGAGAGTGGGCTCTACCGATATTCCTTAAATTGTTTCCGAAAACTTTTTCAGCAACCCTTATACACATGTATTCAGAAGGCCCTAAATAAGGTGGGTACCCCCATCCGTAACGAGCGTTGAACATGACGGCTATCGCTCCTCCGGCGGCAGAGTTGAATATATATTCCCCAACACATTCTTGACCGTCAAACCACCCGGGTTGGCAAGCCATGGAACTTATGACAAAAAGGCTGTCTCCGTTTGTCAGATTTTGCATTGAAGAATTGTCGATAATATTCGGCCAGTTCTGGTAGTAATACCATGAAATAGAATTAGGCGAGCCGTGAGCCGCTATGTAGGACCAATGAAATCCTTTGCTCAGTGAATCTGAAAAACCCGAAGGATACGAGAGTGTGTCGTTTTGATACATTTTTCTCTTTGACCATGATGAGGGTAATTCGTTGTCGGCGATAGAATCGCATGAAAAATTGCCAAAATACGAATAAGCCGGAGATGTGCTAAACCAAAGACCTGCACCAGCGAAAAGAGATTTGGCAATAAAACCTGAGGGCGGATTCTGTTCATAAGTGAGAACTTTTGAAACCCAGTTCTGAACCTCAGCTACGCTGTTTAAAGGAAGACGTCCGACGTATACATCTGAATAAAAATCACAGCTATCTACCAAATATTGGCCAAAAATATGATTGTTGTTGGCATCCCAGTTACTTGAATAAGGGACGACATCTGAAAAATAGAGGTCAGAGGGCAAATCAGCTGAATATCCCGAGCAAGTCACTCTGACTAACCTGGCTCCGAGGTTGTCGTAATCTCCTGCCAGGACGAGATATATCATCCCTCTGTTTTGGTGACAGTCCTTGACAAATTCTCTTATACTCTCTTGAAGGTCATAAGCAGGATAATTACTCTGAATCCAACTCGTTGTCACTACTTTCGCGCCAACACCTCTTGTTATCTTCCACCTAACAAGGGGTTCAAACGAACTCGCGAGGTTTGAAGGGCAGACCACTACGTATTCGTATTGAGAAAAGGCTGCTCTTTTTTCAAAAGGAGAAAAGTTTTCAACATCTTCTGGGTTTTCTACCATTGAAATAATATCTTGTTGGTATACTTCTAGTTGATTTCGCGTAAGATATACCGCTTCTTGAAGTCCTTCCTCATAATGAATTGTTATTTGAGCCTTTTCGAAAATCAGAAGTTCTCCTGTCACCGGGTTATATTTAAACGGCGATATCCCGAAATTTGCAAGAGAAAACCCGGACTTGTTGCCAGTCCTGAAAAAAACCAGTGGGTTTGACGGTATAAATTCATCACGGCTGTAAATATCTTCATCCTGTTGGGTAAAAACAGGATTAAAAGATACAGGAACAGGATTTTGTGCAGGGAAAACGTTGTATTTTCCCAAAAAAACAGGTTCAGAGGCGATGATATCAATACTTGTCACAACCGATGTATGTGGAAGAACCAAAGTTTTTGAAATTTGTGGAAGAGCAGGACTTCCCGGTTCAGATGCCATTCCTCCGCCAGAATAGTATAAAAGATCGTATTCACCCATTTTCTGGTGAGAAAAATCTTGAGATGAAAAATCTACAGGAATAACAATTTCACCTGCAACTAAAACATGCGCTAAAACGACGCCTATTAAAAATAACACCATTTTTCTCATCGTTTTCCTCCAGACAATATAATTATTTTGTAGCCACAGAGCATTAAATATCTAAAAACAATTTTCATTTTATATACTCTCTTCATAGTATGATTTAATACTTGGCACCAACAAGGGTTTGACCAAACCTTTTTCGTTTAATATGTAAAAAACCGACCAACCTGTTCTTATTTCTCCTGTCTCTGGAAACCTGACTCTAAATTTTGAAGTTTTTTCACCCCTTTCTAAAAGATCAACCGTCGAAAACATCTCGGCGTTGAAAACAGGTTCACCTTCCATTTGTGGATTTGAATAAAAATCACACCCATTTATTTCGTAAACATAATATGATTCAGGAAAAAAGGATGCTAAAACTACGTAAACATAAGATATAGACCAAGGAATTTCTTTGATATTAAGAGAATCTACTCCATAATCCCATTTAATTGCATAATACTCCGCTCCTATATCTCCTATATCAGGATAATAGGATTGAAACCTGAAATTAGTTGGAATTGGTTCTAAGTCACAAAAATTCCAAACAACAGCTTTCTTATAAGATTTGAAGTAATATTTTGAATTTTCAGAGGATTCAACTTCAGATAGCATCCCGTCGGCAGGTTCGGCATAATAACCGTTTTGATGGTACGTGGGTTCTGGCAACAAAGACCCGCAGCAATATTTCAAGGCTTCAGCCGATTCTTCGTCTTCGAAAACTACTGCAATTCTCCCATCCAGAATCGAATTCGCCCAGGAAGCTCCTGTGAACAGTGGATATGTCAGCCTGAAGACTTTTTCATTGTAGTCCGATGTAAGTTCGAATATTTGTCTGAACTCGACAAACCGCTGACGATTTTCTGAAAAATCTACCTCCCAGGTCGCTAAAACTGCCATGACTTCAAGAATCGGATAGTTTTCAAGTTGAACCAGGTTTTTGTAGAAAACCATTTCGCCGTCACGTGGTTCTTCCGAGTTCAAAACTCCAAGGAGATCTGAAAACTCATTCCATTCATAACCTTTATTCGAGTTTTTGTTGTACATGGAGACAAAGACAATTTCAGACAACACAGTTTCGCCGTCAACTCGGACAGAAAATTGAGACCTCCAATCGACCGACCCGATTTCATCGTTTTCAATAAACAAATAATGAATAGGATAAAACGGAGTTCTGATTTTCAACGGAAAAGCCATGAGTATATCGGAACTGGCTCCTCTGTCAGTAAAAACAAAACTGCACACTATATCTGCGTTGTAAATCCCGGTGTCTTCTGAAACAACTATAATGACATCCTCTGAAGTCATTTCGACTTCGATTGAGTCTTCGCCAAACAAAACAGGAGAAATTCCCGAGGAGACAGACCCCAAATATCCGGCGTCTGAATACAAAAATCTGTAAAATAACAAAGAAATCGAGTAAAACAATAAAATTTTGTAATTGGATTTCATCTCTCTCACCTCCGGTCAGAGGTTGATGTCGAGTATTCCCAAAAAAATCAAAAATGCAAGACTCGCGCCAATTATTATCCTGTATATCGCAAAATATTTCAACGAAGTTTTACTTAAAATCGCCATAAACATTTTTATCGACAGAGCGGCAACAAAAAAAGAAGTTACGAAACCTACGATTAAAAGCAGGGCGTTTAGACCTCTTGAAATAGCGTCCGTTGATTTTATCGCATCGAACAACGTAGCAGCTGTCATGACCGGCACAGCGGCGATAAAAGAATATTCAGCAGAAGTTCTGACGTCGAATTTCCTCAACATCCCGCCTGAAATGGTGCATGCCGACCTCGACATTCCCGGGAACAATGACAAAACTTGAAATAGGCCAAAAACAAAAGCATCTCTGTATGTCAGAGAATCTATCCCTGACCTGAATTTTTTGGAAAATCTCTCGGCAGCATACATCAACAACCCACCCGCTACAAGCGCAAAAGATACCGTCAGTGGGTTGAAAAGGTATGTTTTTATCAAAGAGTGAAACAAAGCGCCGAATATGAGAGCCGGGAGTGAAGTCAACAAAAGCATAAAAAAAGCTCTCTTGCCGTAAAATCCGCTTTTATGAAAACGAACCAAACCTATAAACCTCCGGCGGTATAAAAAGACGACAGAAAGAATCGCGCCGAACTGAATGATGACTTCAAAGGCTTGCGCGAATTCTCTGTCTTTAAAAGGTAAAAAAAATTCGGCGATTATAAGATGTCCAGTGGAAGAAACCGGTATAAATTCAGTTAAGCCTTCCAGAAAACCGAAAATTATGGATATAATAACATCGTGTATCATACTTTAAAATATCAGAAAGCTTTCTAAACATGAACGCATTTTTTCAACGCGGATATTTCAACGCTATTTCAGATTTTCACAACCAATCAAATATTTTCTTTAAACCATGATAAAATTACTTCGACGCCACAACTAAATACACGAAAAATTCACCTCTTGAAGAAAAGCTTTTTTGGTTATAACATATCTATCGATTTAGAATTTGAAAAAAGAGGAGATATTTTTGAAAATTTGCGATTCAGCCCTATTTGGTTCTGGTTCATGTTTTTATTCACATTCAATACACTGACTTTTCTCCTGATGTCGAATTTAACTCCGGAATCAGTTGAATATCACATCTCCAGAATCAACTCGGAAGAATTAACCCTTGGGCAACGGGTGCAATACTTCTCTTGTGTTTTTTTAGGAACAAAATACGAACTCGGTCCTCTCGGTGAAGGAGAAGAGACCCCACCGGACACCGATCCGCTCTATGATTTTGAAAAAGTCGATTGCGTAACCTTCTGTGAGCAAGTCATAGCACTTTCACTGGCAAAACAAGGTTTTGAGGATTTTCTCGACATTTTAACCCACATCAGATACAAAAACGGGGTTGTTTCATTTGAAGCGAGAAACCATTACACATACGTAGACTGGATACCAAATAATTCTTGGCTCTGCTCCGACGTCACAGGCAGTGTAGGACCTGTGCGTATAATAAACAAGACAATAGACAAGGAAAATTTTTTCACTGGACATGGCTTGACTCCGTCTGAAGAACACCTGCCAGTGGAAATCGAAATACTATACATAGACGAAGGCGATATAAGCGCCGTTTCTTTCGGAGAAGGAGACCTGATCATGATTGTTACTTCAAGACCCGGCATAGACATAGCGCATTGGGGATTTTTTTTGAAGAATCCCAATGTGTTCAGGCACGCATCCATGAGTAAAGGAATGGTGACAGACCTGCCCTGGGAGTCTTTTGTCTCTTATCTGAAGGACAAAGATGATTTTTTGGGTTTAGTCGTTGTTCGATTGCTCGAAAAACCTTTATGCTATTGGCGGGAAGATGCTACTTTCTTTTGACATATACATATTGAGACAACACGCCGTCCCTTTTTTTCTTTCTTTTTTTGTCTACACTTTTGTCCTGATAATGAACAGGCTTTTCGAACTCGTTGACCTTATTTTCGGCAAGGGTCTGGACCCCGGGACAGTCGGCCTTATTTTTCTTTACAGCCTTCCATTTATAATAGCCATAACCGCGCCTATGGCTTTTTTGACTTCGGTCCTCGCCGTTTTCGGAAGGATGTCGGAGGATTTCGAGGTAATAGCCGCTAAAGCCCTCGGGATAAACCCATTGAGGCTGCTTGTGCCCCTCGTGTTCTTCGCGACCGTATTTATTTTGATAATGGTCTATTTCAACAACCACATACTTCCAGAGACAAACCACAGAGTAAAACTGCTTCTTCTTGAAGTTGGTGAGAAAAGACCCGTGGCTGAACTCGCACCGAGGAGTTTTATTTCCAACTTCCCCGGTTATCTCATTTACGCCAGAGCCATAAACAAGTCATCAAATCCCGCGAAACTCGAAGACGTACTGCTCCTGAGTAAAAGCGAAGTTTCTCAGGAAAATTCCGAATTCATAATTTCTAAAGAAGCCAGCATTTCAATAGACAGAGAGTGGAACATGATCACTTTCAAAATGAACGAAGGTCAAAGGCACATATTAGGTCAGAACGGCTCATACTGGACTATGGCTTTTGACACCCAGACCATCAACATACTGCTACCTCCTGAGGCAAGACCAGACACTTCTTACAGAGGCGACAGGGAGATGTCGGCCCAGCAGATGATTCAAAGGGTCAATTCCTGGCAAAGAGAACTCGACTCTCTTGAAAAGACAGTGATGTCACCGCCATCCACAGAATTTCCTGAAAATGAAGCCTTGATAACTTCGTTGGACGTTCAAATAAAATCACTGAAAAGCGAAATAAACAGATATTCCGTAGAAATTCACAAAAAATATTCTCTCCCTTTCGCGGCTCTGACATTTATCTTTCTAGGAGTTCCTCTCGGAATCCTCTCCAGAAAAGGAGGCATGGGCGCGGCTTTTGGTATTGCAATCCTGATAACCACTATCTACTACATTTTCATAGTCGGAGGAGAGACTCTCTCGGACAGAGGTTTTTTAAACCCGGCAATATCCATGTGGTCGGCGAACGTATTCTTTCTAACGGTTGGTCTTTGGCTCTATCACGGCTTTTTTTTCGATTCAATACATTTTTGGAAAAGATGAGCATCATAGACAAATACATCTTCTCAAAATATCTTCGCTTCGTGCTCATGGGCGTTTTCGGTTTTATTTTCATATACATCACCGTTGATTTGATAGATCACATCCACCTGTTTCTCGACCGAACCGTCAACGCATTGACAATTTTTAAATACTATTACTATCAGGTGCCTTCTCTTCTGGTCCTTTTGACTCCTGTCGCTGTTCTTCTGTCTTGTTTTTTTACTCTAGGAAAACTCTCCAAAAACTTTGAAATAATTGCCATGCAGGCAGTCGGCATAAGTTCATACAGAATAATGTCCCCAGTGATCCTTACGGCTTTTTCAATTTTTCTGATTCTATTTTACCTGAATGAATTTTTTGTCCCTCAATACGCAAGAAAATTTTTGTTCACAAAAGAAGTTGAAATTTTCAGATCTGTCCCCCCCTGGTTCGCGCAGACTTCTGATTATTCCTTCAAAGGAGAATTGGACGATTATTATTTCGCCCGAACTTTTGATCCGGCAAATAATTACATGGAAAGACCATCTGTAATTTTTATAGACGGAAGCTGGAAGGTAACAAAAAAAATCGACTCTGAAAAGGCGAATTGGAACGGCGACAGGTGGATTTTCTACAACTGTTACGTTAGAGAATTCAACACAGAAAAGTCTGTCGATGAAGAAGGTTATGAAAATTGTTTCTTCTCGCCAGAGACGTCTTTCGACAGTTTGGCGACTCTTGAAAAGATGATCGTCAGACAAATCAGGCAAGACGAGATGTCGATAAGAGAATTGAAAGAATATCTGGCGAAAGCTCAATCTTCCGGAGCGAGACCTGAAATAATAAGGAAAATAATCGTGGACATGCACAAAAGAGCTTCTTACCCCGCCGCTGCTTTTGTAATTTCACTTCTCGGAGCTCCTCTTGCACTCGACAGGCGCCGCTCGAGTATAGGGGTAGGTTTCGGCTTGAGTCTTCTAATTTCATTTGTCTATTGGGGGCTTCTGCAAATCGGCATATCAATGGGTTACGCCGGAACCCTTAATCCTTTTCTGGCTTCCTGGGGCACGAATATCGCTTTCACAATTTTTGGACTTTTATTGTTTCTTAGAATAAGAAGATGAACCTTCTCACGATTTCAATAGTGCACTACGGTAAAAGCAAAAACACGTCCAGACTCGTCGGTAGGCTCCTTGAAGAAGTCGATTTGCCACAGAGGACCGAAATTATTGTTGTCAAAAACAGTCCATTGGAAATTCCTCGCAGAAAAAACCTTTTGTTTTTGCAACCGCATGAAAATTTAGGATTTGGAAAAGGGCACAACGAAGCTTTTAAAATTTCACGGTGTAAATACTTTTTAGTTCTGAACCCTGATATCTCACCCGAGAGAATGTCTATCAAAACCCTTGTAGATTTTATGGAAAATAACAAAGACGCGGGAATAGCAGGGCCCATGCTTGTCCTTCCCGACGGGCAAAGACAGTATTCAGCGAGAAAATTTTACGGATATTTCGAAGCTTTGTTTTCAAGAGCGCCCGTGAAAGAACCTTTTTCCAGAAACTTTTATGCAAGACATCTGATGAAAGACATAGACCTTAAAAATCCGTCCGAGGTCGATTGGGTTGCCGGAGCAAGCCTTATTGCCAGAACTCTGCTCGTCAAAAAAAGAGGCTTTGTCTTCGATCCGCGATATTTTCTCTATTTTGAAGACGTAGATTTATGCCTGTACTGCAAAAAAAACGGAAAAAAAGTCTTTTATGTTCCAAAAAGCGTCATGACTCATGCTCACGCCAGGGAGAGCGGAAAAGTATTATCAAGGGCAGGAATTCATCACGCCTCCAGCACGATAAAATTTCTTTTCAAACATTGGGGGTTTCCAAAAAATGCATGATTTTAGTACCAGGTTCCCCAGACCCAAAATTGTTTTGAGTAAATGTATTGAATACGAAAAATGCCGGTGGAACGGCGCGGTGATCTCAAGTCCTTTGGTCAAAAAATTCATGAAATTCGTCGACTTCATGACAATATGCCCTGAAGTAGAGATCGGGCTTGGAACACCGAGGAAACCGGTTAGACTCATCAAGACCCCAAAAAGCGGCATTTCGATGATCCAGCACGAAACAGGTCTGATTCTCACGGAAAAAATGAATGCGTTTTCTAATTCTTTTTTGTCAAACCTCGATGAAATTGACGGATTTATCCTAAAGGACAGATCTCCATCCTGCGGAATAAAAG
This sequence comes from candidate division WOR-3 bacterium, assembly GCA_016926475.1. Classification (NCBI taxonomy): domain Bacteria; kingdom Pseudomonadati; phylum Caldifarciminota; species Caldifarciminota bacterium. The sequence continues at coordinate 17,056 of JAFGON010000095.1, forward strand.
ACGTGAAAATATACTCAGGTGAAAAACTCTCAAACCCTGTAATAGAAAAGGGTTCCGGTCTTTTTGCAACAGCAGTCCTTGAGCGATTCGGGTATCTTCCCGTCGAGAGCGAAGGAAGACTAAATGACGACGGAATAAGAGAACTCTTTCTGACAAAACTTTATTCTATAACCAAACTTAGAATCCTGTCGAGAAATCCCTTGATGAAGGAACTGGTCGATTTTCATGCTAAAAACAAATACCTCTTCATGTGTTATAACCAATCAGGCCTGAAAATTCTAGGCAGAATCGTTTCCAACCCAGAAAAATTGGCGCCTGAAAAAGTGTTCGAGAAATACGTGGCGGTTTTACCTCAGATATTTTTTCGCCAATTCAGAAAAGGTTCTGCTGTGAACACCCTTCTTCACGGTTTTGGCTACGTCTCGCAATTCATTTCAAAAAGAGAGAGAGAGTATTATCTATCGATGCTCGAAGGTTATAAGGAAAATCTTGTTTCAATCGCCGAATGCAGGTCCGTTTTGATGTCTTGGATTATTAGGTTCGAGGAAAAATACCTGATCGATCAGACTTTTTTCCAGCCTTTTCCACCTGATATGTTCTAGGGCTAATCCCAATAAGACTGAATGACGTTTTCCGCTACAAAAAAAAGAAAAATACTGACGCTGATGGAAAAAAGCAAACCCGATACGAGCCTCACTGGCTCCAAAGAAGTTATTAAACCCAAAAATTCACCAAGCCATTCAAGAAAAATCAGCCAAGAAGTTATACTTATGAATGCCAGGTGAACATACCATGCCTCGGGGTTTACAAACCGTCTGAGGGCAGGGTATAGAATCGAACCGGAAAAAAAGAATCCCAGGTCTATTCCTGTGCACCTGAAACAGACAACGGCCGGGTATCCAAAAAAATGAGGGCATCTGTCGGGTATTCCATGACAGAACACTTTGTATAAAACCTTGATTTTATATGAGATGGAGAACAAATTATGCATATCGAGAAACGCCGGGGCGACTCCTAAAAACCATACAACCAAGGGTGCCAAACCAAAGATCAGAGACCACAGAGGATATTTCTTTTTGTCCGGATCGAAAAACTTTATTTTTTTACCCTGCAATCAGCCTATTAGACACATCTTCAAAAGAGCCATTCTCACAAAAAGCCCGTTCTGAGCCTGCTTGAAGTAAACCGATCTGTAATTAGAATCCACATCGGTAGAAATTTCGTCGACTCTAGGGAGAGGGTGCAGCAGGATGGCTTCTTTTTTCATAAGGTCAATTATAGTTTTATCGACGACGAACTTGCCCCTAGCCTCCTCGTAATCGTTTGGTCTGTCTAAAAGCCTCTCTCTCTGAATTCTGGTCATGTATATGACATCGACCTGGGAAGCCACTTCTCTTAAATCTCCGGTTTCCTCCCATTTTATAGAATGTCTATCCAGGTATTCTTTTATGTCGTCTCTCATCTTAAGGCAATCGGGAGATACAAAGATGATTTTCACTCCTTGATATTTAGCCAGCAAATAGGATAGAGATCGGACGGTTCTGCCGTTTTCAAGATCCCCAACCATGGCAATATTCAAATTCTCAAATTTTGAAAATGTTTGTTTTATAGTGTACATGTCGAGAAGGGATTGAGTGGGATGCTGGCCTGATCCGTCACCGGCGTTGATAACCGGTACTTTAGCAACTTCAACAGCGGATTTAGCCGCGCCGCTTTCATAATGTCTCAAAACGATTATGTCTGAATAGCATTGAAGCGTCCTTATCGTGTCTTGCAAACTCTCGCCTTTTGCCGCCGATGAAAATTCTTTGGCATTTTCGGTGGAAATAACTTCTCCTCCAAGCCTCAGCATGGCTGATTCAAAACTCAACCTTGTTCTCGTGCTCGGTTCATAAAAAACTGTCGCCATGATGCTGTGTTTTAGTATTTCACTTCCGCCTGAAAAGGCTATATTCTCCATTTCTTCGGATTCTTCGAATATTTTTTCGAGCAACTCCCTGTTGAATTGCTGGGCTTCAATTACATGCTGTATTTTCATACCGACCTCCGGTTATTATCAGTGTATGTCGAACCAATTATCCCCCCAATCTACGGAAACTGTCAGGGGTACATCGAGTTTCACGGCATTTTCCATAGCATTTTGAACCATATCAGCGGTTTTTTCAACTTTTTTCTCATCAACCTCAAACAGCAGTTCATCGTGTATTTGAAGGACTAGTTCGGCTCCGTTTTCTTTAAGCAAACAGTCCATTTCAACCATAGCTATTTTAATTATGTCCGCCGCCCCTCCCTGAACAGGAGTGTTGAATACTTTTCTCCTCGCTCGATCTCTCTCCTTTTGATTTTTGCTCATAAGCCCGTTGATCTTTCTTCTTCTTCCAGTAAAAGTTCTGATTTCACCGCTTTTCTCGGCTTCTTGAACCAGAGATTCCTGCCAATTTTTGATTTTGGAAAACCTTTGAAAATAACTTTCTATGAAATCACGTGCTTGTTTCAACGGTATATTCATGTCTTTGGAAAGTTTAAAAGGAGACATCCCGTACAAAACCCCGAAATTTACTGTTTTTGCGATATTCCTTTCCGAAGGCCCGACCTTTTCCCTTTCCAGAGAAAGCAACTCTGCC
>JAFGON010000096.1 GCA_016926475.1 candidate division WOR-3 bacterium
AGATCACCAATATTTTTTCGTGTTTTTTTATAACTTCCCATAGAGACTTCAAAACATCAATAGAATAGACATTTCCCACCGGGTTGGAGGGCGTGTTGACGAAGATGGCTTTTGTTTTATCCGTGATTTTTTCTGAGAGTTTTTCAGGGTCGAGAAGATAGTCTGTGTCTTTTGTATCAATGAATACGGGATTTGCACCAGTCAATTGTACAAGGTAGGGGTAACTAACCCAATAAGGAGAAGGTATAATCACCTCGTCCCCTGGTTCGCATGTAGCCATCAAAGCGTTGAATATTGCGTTTTTACAGCCCGCGCAGACCACCACATTTTGAAAATTGTATTTTTGGGAGATAAATTCATTTGTTCTCAGCGCTATTATTTCCCTGAGTTCTTTTATTCCGGAGGCCGGCAGATACCTCGTAAATCCTCTTTCAATAGCCTCCTCGGCGGCTTTACGAATATGCTCCGGTGTGTCAAAATCAGGTTCTCCAGCGGTCAAATTCGCGATATCAGCTCCCTGAGCTATGAGTTCTTTTACGAGTCCTGAAAGTCTTATGGTCTCTGAAGGTTTTATGAGCGCAGACCTCGATGACAAGAAAATGGACATACACCTTCTCCTTTATTTTTTTTTCAATTTGTATTTCGATTCCAGAGCACCCTGCACACAATTAGGGACCCATTGGCTGACGTCTCCTCCAAACGAAGCGATTTCTTTGACCATTGTTGAGCTCAAATAAATCAGTTCTTCTCTCGGAGCGAGAAATATAGTTTCTATGCTTGAATTTAACTTTCTGTTCATCAGGGCGAGAGATAGTTCGTATTCAAAATCGGAGACAAACCTGAGTCCGCGAATGACAATGTTGACGTTGCTTTTTTGAATATATTCCGCGAGAAGGCCTTTGTGGATTTCGACGCTGATCTCTTTAGTTTCTCCAATGGCTTTTATAATGAAGTCTTTTCTGTCTTCTGCGTTGAACACGTATTTTTTGCTCGGGTTGTCGGCTACGAGTATAATCAAATTCTGAAAAATACCCGAAGCTCTTCGGACAATATCCAAATGGCCGTTTGTCACAGGGTCAAATGACCCCGGGTAGATCGCGGAATTTTTATTTTTCCGCATTTTGGATCTCGAAGAAAAACAATTTTTTACCTCCGGTTTCAACAAAATCATCTAAAACAAAACTGTCGGGCAAATATAAATCCCTATTTGTGTGCCAGATAACTTTGGCACCTGTTTCAGAAAACTGGATTATTTTCAGCGCCAATTCTCCGATTTTTTCAAAAGCATATGGCGGGTCGACAAAAATCGGATTGAACCTCTCCCCGCACGAAAAGCTTAAAACATCGGATTTGAAAACTTTTATCCTGTCTTCTATTTTCCATTTTTTAGAAATTTCAGAAATATAAACAGCCCTTTTGGAGTCATTTTCGACAAAAACAACCCTGGAACAGCCTCTCGATAAAGCCTCAAACCCTATGGCCCCGGACCCGGAAAAAAGATCCAAAACATTTTTACCGATTATAAAATCTGAAATTTTGTCGAACATCCTTTTTCTCATGTAAGCAGTCATTGGCCTGACTCCTGAACCCACGCCCTTGAGAGGTCTGTTCTTGAGAATCCCGGCTACTATTTTTGTTTGAACTGTCAATTTTTCGAGGAGGTTTTTGGGGCTTTTTCTTTAAGTTGTTTTGCGAGTTTAGTGACCTCTTTCAAGAGTTCTTCTCTGTCGATCAACCCTTTTTCAGAGAGAACATTCACCAAAGCCTCTATCGCGATGGCGTTGTTGTAGGGAAGCCTCTGGTTCAAAGCCAGCTCGTCTACGTTTTTTTTCTCTCTGCCGAAAAGTTTTCTCAATTGACTCATTTCGTCACCTCAGGGTTTACGGAGTTGTATGGCAGTTCGCCTTCGAAGTACCTGACTATGCTCTCGGCGGCAATGATCGCCATTTTATCCCTCGTCTCTTTGGAAGCGCTTCCTATATGCGGAGCCAAGACGACGTTTTTCAGTTCCATAAGGTCTCTTTCGACCTCGGGTTCCCTTTCGAAGACGTCTAAGGCGGCTCCTGCTATAGCTCTATTCTTCAAAGCTTCACAAAGAGATTTTTCGTCTATCAAAGGGCCTCTCGCAGTATTGACTATGTAGGCGTTTCTTTTCATCTGACCTATTTTTTTTGCGTCTATCATGTGGTAGGTTTCTTTCGTCAAAGGCGCGTGCAGCGTGACAATATCCGATTGTCTTATCAAATCCTCGACTTCTTGGAATTCAGCACCGTAGGATTTTTCAAAATCTTCGTCTCTTGTTCTCGAGTGATAAACTATCCTCATGCCAAAACAAGACGCTCTTTTGGCTACAGCCCTGCCTATTCTTCCGAGACCGATTATTCCCAGAATTTTTCCGTTTAGGTCTCCTCCTATCAAAAGTTCGGGAGCCCACCCCTTGAAGTTGCCTTGTCTGACGAACCTGTCAGCTTCAGTTATCCTTCGGACAACCGAGAGAAGCAGTGCAAAGGTGAGGTCGGCAGTCGCTTCGGTCAGAACTCCCGGAGTGTTCGTGACAAGAATTTTTTTCTCGCCGGCGGATTTAAGATCAATATTGTCGAAACCAACGGCATAATTGGCGATAATTCTGAGATTGTCGGCGTAACGCAGGACTTCAGAGTCAATTTTGTCCGTTAACAGGCATAAAAGAGCGTCTTTCCCCTTTATCTTTTCACACAATTCCTCTCTCGGTATTGCTTGAGTTGGATCGGTAGGGAGCTGGTATCCTCCAAAATATTTTTTCAGTATATCCAGACCTGCCCCGGGAATCATTCTTGTCACCAGAATATTTTTTTTCAAAAAAACCTCACAGGCCAAGAGCTCCCGAAATTTCAGCCATAGATTTCAAACATACATCAATAAAATCTTCAAATTTAAGATTTGTCTTTTCTATGGTCATTATTTGGTCTCTGTTCGCCCCGGCCGCGAATCTTTTTTCTTTGAATCTTTTTTTAATAAATTCTCTGTCTATAGATCCGATCTTTTTATCAGGGTGCATCAGAGCCGAGGCGATCGCAAGACCGGTAAAAGGATCGACCGCGTAAAGGCAGAGTGACATTAAGTCCTCCGGCGGTTCGGGTTTACAATGGTTTTCGATGGCGTTTAAAATTTCTTCTTTCAACCCCTTGGATGACAACATTTCTCTTCCAATCTTGCCGTGCAGCTCAGGATTATCTTTGGTCATGTCGTAGTCGATATCGTGAAGTATTCCCGCCATAGCCCAATCGGACGCATCCCCGCCGAAGTGCTCGGCCAATCCTTTCATGCAAGCCTCTACAGCAAAAAGATGTTTTTTTAAGTTTTCGTTTTTTATGTTTTCATCTATCAACTTCAAAGCTTCTTCCCTGGTCATTGTCTTCTCCTTAAAGCTTAAACCACCAATTTATAATCGAACGGAGTCAATACTTCATTCGGGCTTGACACTAAAATCGTGTCTGAAAACCTCAATATGCCGAAATCCGGGATATTCAACGACAGCAAAGCCACCAAGGCTTCATTTTCGCGAAAAGTATGTTTGCTCAAAGGCGCCAGATAAAAATAATCAGATGACGCTCCGAGGCTGAATCCGGATACAGTCATAATATAATCCGAAAGAGATCCGAGTTTTTCAGAAATGAATTCAAAGGCTTTTCCGGCGATTTTGCCCACTTCTATCCAGTCAATCATCTTTCTGTAAGCGTCAAGAGCTTTGTTTAAAACTTCGAGTTTTTCCACTTCAGGTTCATTAAAAAATGAAGTCCTTCCGAATATCGGAGCTTCTGTTCTTATGCCTGCTGAAATCTCATACATGACCATGTCGCCGAGGCATAGTTTCTGTGATGTGGGAACGGGGTCTGGAAAACTTGAAGAGTTTGAAAAACTGACAATTGTTGGAACGCCGAGTCTTTCGGCGCCCGTATTATGGAGTTCCTCATCGACAATGTTCCTGGCCTGAATCTCTGTGATTCCCTCTTTGAGCCGAGGAATAAACCTTTCGACGGCTGTTTTCATTATTCTGTACGCTTCGGATATCGAATCCAACTGCCAATTTTCTTTTTCAGACGCGATCATAGACAGGGTAGATCCTAAATTTCTGCATGAAAAATGGGTTTTAATATCTTTCCTCAAAAACTGGTTGTCAACAGCCAGAACTGTCTCTGATTTTTTATCCTTCAGCACCTGTGATAATTCACTCAGGAAAAAACCGCCAGTTTCATAGCTACTTTTCCAAGAGCTTTTGACGGATTTAAAATCCGTGTCAGTCAAAACCCTGAAAAGCTCAATCGAAGACGGATCTGATATCAAAAACAAATCGTCTAAAAAAACAAGCAGAAGAGCTCTTGTCTCGATAAAGTTGATGAATTTTTTAGGGTTCAATACAAAGTAAATATCCAAAATTTTTGACACCACGCAACAATCCCAGCCGTTTTGAAGCATTTTGGCTCTTAATTTGTCTAAAGGGGTTACCATTGCACGGTTCCATCCGGCAATATGATTATTGTCGGTGGAAGTTCTTCTCTGTTTGGAGGGATGAATGCGCATCTAAAACCTATGTTTGAGTATACGATGTTAGGATAAGCTATGCCCCGGTAGGTGGTTGAAGCGAGCTCTTTTGAGTTCTCAAAAGAACCGCCTCTTATAACCTTCACAATGCTTCCGAAATACTCGCTTTCCGCCGAGCTGTTAGGGTAGGCGTTGTACCATGTCGATGTCCACTCAAAAACATTTCCAGCCATGTCCAAGACTCCGTAAGGGCTGGCAGAATAGTCTCCATGCCAACCGACGAATTGCGGAAGGCTGAATTTATCTTCTATGGTTCTTGCGGCGTCATCAAACCAGTCGTCACCCCATGGATAAACCCGCCCGTCTACACCCCGAGCGGCTTTTTCCCACTGTGTTTCCGTGGGAATAGTCTTTCCAAGCCATTCTGCGTAGTCTTCGGCGTCTTGGTAACTGATGAATCTCACCGGTTCGAAATATTTGCTCAAAGCCAGGTAACCGCCTGGCCAATTCTCCGGTTTGGGATGACCGGTCAATTCACAAAAAACCATGTACTGGTAACAAGTCACTTCGTATTTGTCTATGTAAAAATTGTCGGTGAAAGCGTTGTGCTGCGGGATTTCATCTTCTAAACCATTTGTTGAACCCATTTTAAAATTTCCGGCGGGGATCAAGACCATTTCCCACAAATTCATGTTTTTTTCGGTCATTATCCTGGGCTGTGAAGATTTAAATGTTTTATCGTATTTCACTATGATCTCAGGGCTGACACAAGAAGTGACTGTAAGACCATAAACCGAAAAAACAAAAAAGGAGAAAATTTTTATAGTATTATTGGAGATCCGCATTTTTCACAATTCCAGGCATCAGGTCTGTTTTCAAAACCGCATTTAGGACATTTAATCGTGTTTTCAGATTCATCTTGAGTTTCAAACATCTCGGAAGTTATGTCTTCATCCTCCTCTTCTGAGGGTGGTTCTTCCTGGGTCATATCCTCTTCTTCATCTTCCTGAAAAAGACTGTCGAAAGAGTCTTCAAAAGAATCTTTGGGTTTGGAGTATCCGTCGGTCACTGACTGAACGGTTTTTATAGGTTCAAAATCGCTTGATTCGGGTTTTTTCGCCTCTACGGAAAATGTGTCTTTCACTAAAGGCTCCTCGAAATCAGGTTTCTCTGAAGCGTATTCGATTTTATTTTGTTGGGGCTCTTTATCCGGGGAGTCAGAAAAAGAAAACGTGCTGTCCGACAAAAAATCCTCTTTTGAATCGAATTTAGCTTCAATTTCATCGTCAGCGTCAACTGGAAAACCTTTTTTAGGAGTTTCCTGCTTTACAACAGGAGTTTCGGCATAGGAATTTTGAGTAGAAAATTTTCCGATTAAATTTTCAAAATCCTTTCTCGATTTGCTTAGTATTACAAGGCTGTCTTCGTATTGTTTTCTGTTTAAAGCAAAAGTATTGTTTTTTTGCTGGTATTCTTCTTCGCGTATCTCTCCCAACATGTGCCGGAATTCAGTTTCTTCTATCTGAATCTGTATATAGTCTATTTTCTTCGTCAGTTCATCAATATCTTTGTCGAGGCTTTGAATTTTCTGATTTACTTCAACACCCATGCCGCTCAACTGAGAATTATAACTTTCAAGCTGAATAAAATAATCGTTTATCACTTTATCATATACATCGGGCCGAACTTTATCTTTTAGTTGCTCGGCTTTGCTAATCATCTCTTTCAAAGAAATAATCTTGGACAGAATAGCCTCAAAATTCCTCTCTTCAGGCATACTCAAAACTCCTTTATTTTTTTGTATTTATTATATCACCAATCAATGAAGAAAGTGACAAAAAAAGATCGGATCCACCTGTTCTGATATCGAGATTTTTGTGAAACAGAATTTCTCTAACTTTTGATATTTCTTTCTCTTTCCAGTTTTTAGCGCCTATGATATACTTCGGGGCATTTTCAGGAGAAACGTATATTCGGTAATCCTTAAGAAGAAGTTTTTGAAGTGAATAGCTGTCAGAAGGCAGGCATTTTTGATCCATATAGTACCTGATGGCGCGAATTGTATCGAAGTAAAGGGATAGAGTTCTCACAATTTCGTTTGTTTTAATCCCCCATCGTGTCGCGTCTTCGAGACAGATAATAGCATAACCGAGGTCTCTGCCCCCAACAGAAAACGCCAAATTCTCAAGCGTTCCCGTTTCCGTAAAAAGGTCTTTAATTTCAAGTCCTGTTCCTTTCAGCAATTCATCTTTTATGATCCCAAATATTCGGTGGAGTTCTACCGCGGTTTGCGGTCCTTGGGCACAAATAATCTCTTTGTTCTGAGGTTCAATATTGACGTCGTATATCTTTTCCAACTCACCGATAAATGATTTTCTCTCGTTCGGGTAAGGGTCCAAAAATATGCAGACCTCTGAAAACGAAGATATGTCTCTTATAACAGAAGGGCATTTCCGAGATGATAAATACCGTTTCCCTTCACCAAGGTCTGAGAGAAAGACGACTATAGATGTACCGGGAATTTTTTTTTGTTCCTGCTCGGAAAAATATTTGTTGTCCTTGAGTTGATCGGTCTTGTGAACAATGATGATTTTGTATTCTGAAAAAACCGGAATAGACCAAAGCGCTTCGACAATTTTATCAAAAGCGTTCTTTTCATCTCCCCAAACCACTACCCTGTCAAAGGATTTACCGGACGAGTCTAAAAAAGTTTTTTCAATTCTTTCCAAAAATAATTTTTTGGATACAAAATCTGGTCCAAGCAAAAGATACTTATTATTTTTTGTTTTTCCGATGTTTTCAATTGCTTCGGTTAAATTGAATACAATGTTTTTTACGCCAGTAATCATAAGTTGTCTTTGTAATAATATAACTGGGCTTTTTCATCAGAACTATTCAAAACGTCTTCTCTCGCTCAATTGTATAAGGTTTTTGATAGCTTGAAGATTCTTGCAATTAAGCCACCTTTTCTCGAATTTTCTGTTCAGCACTATCTGGGCGATAGCTGAAAGCGCTTGAAGGTGGAAGTTTCTTTCGTCCAACGATCCGATAACAACAAACACGGCTCTGACAGAGCTTTTTTCTTCTGAAAACACCAGGCCCTTAAGGGATCTCGCTACGATTATTTCAAAAATTTTTTCACCTTCGACTATAATGTGAGGAATCGCGACAAAAGGAGTGATTGCGGTCGAAGCCAGATTTTCTCTATCCATAAAAGATTTTTTTATCGTTTCCGTGTCGGCGTTTAATTTATCCGCTACGTCTTCGGAAATCATAGAAAAGAGTTCTTCAAGATTCATTTCAGCGTCGATGTCATAAACAAGGGCGTTGTCAATGAGTTTGTCGAATCTGTCGAAAACGATTTCGTCTCTGTCGGAGATTACTTTTTTTAGTTCGAGCTCGAGAGAATCAGAATGCATTTTTTTATTCGTTATTCTCTCTACAAGATGCAAAAGAGCGTATTCGTTTTTATTCTTGATTCTTCCGTACGCGAAGTAAAATATGACGGCGGTGAACACCAGAGCCATACTGGTCAGAACAGTCTTTATTCCCATGTCAACTATCAAAAAACAGTATAGTATCACGCTCAGTATTTGCAGCCATGGATAAAGAGGACTTTTAAAGGTCGGCTGGTAGTTTTCGATCCGGCTTTCCCTCAATACAATCAAAGATATCTGTATCAGTATATAAGTCAGAATAATACTCGTCGAAGCCACTTTGACCAAGTTTTCAAGTTTCAGAAAAAAAGCTGAAACAATTATTATCCCTGTCAAAACTACCGCGAAAACAGGAGTTCTCGGATGAGAAGGAATCTTTCCAAAAATTTTAGGCAGTAATTTATCTCTCGAAAGAGCATAAGGATACCTAGAAGCCGCCATAATTCCGGCGTTACCAGTTGAAATAAAAGCGAGCATAGCCGCTAAAGTCAGCGCGTAATAACCGAACCCACCGGAGAAGGTTTTTGCCGAATCGGCTATCGGAGTCAGACTTCCCGACAGAGAATCTGGAGTTAACGTACCGACCGCGACCATAGACATAAGAGAATAAAAAACGATTACTGTGAAGAGTGAAACAAATAATCCAAGCGGCAAGTTCTTTCTGGGGTTTTTAACTTCTTCGGCCACAGTAGTTATTTTAAGAAGCCCTCCGTAAGCGACAAAGACAAATCCGCTCGTCTTCATTATGGAGTTGATTCCGCCCGAGGAAAATCTCTCAAAGCGCATTATATCAATGTTTCCAATACCGACAATTATGTAAAATGATACGATCAGCACCAGGCCTACCACAACGATGCTTTGGAAAATCGCTGAGTCTTTTACGCCGATTATGTTGAGAAAAACAAAGAAAACGGACAAAGTGACTGCTGAAAAATATACGTTGACTCCTAAAATGATAAACAGAATTTCGGCAATACCAATAACCGCAAAAGCCGTTTTCATGGACAAACCCAGCCAGCTTATCAAGCCGCTTATAGTGCCCGTCAGAGGTCCCAGACTTCTCGTTATATAAAAATAATCGCCTCCGGCTTTCGGCATCGCCGAGGACAATTCCACAATGCTCAGCAAACCGAGCAACGCGAGGATTCCCGAAAATAAATAAGAGACGAAAACCGCAGGGCCTGTCTTTGAAAACGCCAAACCCGGCAAAATAAAGATTCCGGAACTTATCATGGTCCCTGTAGCTATGCAGTAAATTTCCAAAAAACCGAGGTCTTTTTTCAGGGAGTTCATAATTTAAACTTCAATTCTTTCGTCACTTTGAAAGTTTTTTTTGCTTCAGGATCGGATAGAAGTGGCGGAGTGCATATAATTAAAGCTTTTAACCCCCCCCCCTTATCGAATTCAACCTGCCACTCGACTTTTTCCATTTCATAAAAAAGAATAATTTCGTCATCATCTTCATCTCTCCAAAAAACATCGGGAAAAATCTCTTTGAAACTGTCTTCTGTAGTTGATTTCGATATTATTAGAGGTTTTCCTGAAAGGAGAAAATCGCCCTTGAATGGTTGAAAAGGCGGATAAAAGTCACTGACGTTGATAAAGATATCCACTATTTTATCATTTTCGGCGTCGAACTCGAATCCTTGAGAATAATAACTGAATTTCATGGACAGCGCGTTGGACCTGTCTTCTGGAGTTCCGAATTTCTTCAAAAGAGAGAAATCGTCAAAAATGCCGACCTGGGAAAGCTTTAGATATTTAAAATCGAACTTTATCGGTATAGATGGTTTAGGGCCCCAATCGCATCCAGGAAATTTTTTTCTACCGAAAATCATTTTTCCTCTTCATACCTTCAATTTTAACGGGATTTCTCGTCGGTGCAAGAAGCAAAAAATATTTCCTTTGACAAAAAAAAGAGGGATTTTTATCCCTCTTACACATTATAAATCGGGGCGAGAGGATTTGAACCTCCGGCTTCTTGGTCCCGAACCAAGCGCGCTACCGGGCTGCGCTACGCCCCGAACAAAAACTTTTTATTCAAAAATAAAAACTTTAGAATAAACTTTTCCGTATTCAGTTGTCAACAAATAGATGTAACTTCCCGTGGGCATGTTTCCGGCGGGTAAATCAATTGAATGACCTCCCGCGGTCTTCTGACCTTCGTAGGCGGTCGCTACCTCTCTTCCCGTCACGTCAAAAGCTTTGAGTGAGACGAGTCCGGAAGACGGCAGAAAGTAGTCCACTCTCACTGAATTTCGGGTGAAGTCATATTTTGCCGACAATGCAAGCTGCACTTCTCTGCCGGGTATAATGACTTCCTCAACTCCATTTTGCAGACACACTACGACACCGACAGGCCAGCCATAGTAATAACTGAAATCTGCGAGTTCTTCCCAACCTCCGGTATTTGTCCAAGCCCAGTCGCTCTTGTCTGCTATGTAGGAATTCTCATTTGCCGGGAACGGATACGACGAAGAATTTGCGTATGTGAAACCGACGAGAACCCACATGTCTCCTGTGGCGTTGATGGGTACGTGGTTCGCTCCGAGAGCGATATCATACCATTGTTCGGAACCTGTAACCGAAAAAGACGACATGAGCAAAGTGTCGCCGGGGTTGGTCGAAGACCCGTCGCCAAAAATGTAAAATTTCGCGTCGTTTGCGGGGTTGCTTCCGTCAGAAAGCATGAACAACACCCTTTCGATATAACGTCCCGAATAGGGTGACAATTCCGTGGGTGTAAACCTCACTCCCATCCCCATCCATTCCGGGGGATCTCCGTAATTAAAAGTTGTTCCAACAGTTCCCCAGTCCCAATAAGTCAATGTGTCGCACTGTGATGCCGGTTCTGTTTCAATCGTGAAAACAGCGTCGCTGACGTCATAAACAGTTGAAGGGTGATTGTAATCTCTCACTCTGACAAGGCATTGTGAAGAAGGAGCGTTGGGAATCGTCCATGACCTTGAATTGCCCGTCACGTTGCTCGCGACAGAAATCCAAGTCGATCCGTTGTTCGTGCTGTAGTGAACGTCAAAATTTGAGACATTATTGTCTGTCCATGTTATGTTGTGCGAAGATCCTATATACCAATGCTCCCCACCGTTTGGTGCCGTGACGGTTATCGAAGTGTCGGGCGCTGTCCCCTGCACCGAAGCGTAGGCGTTTATCTTTCCGGCTCCCATGTACCCACTGTTGTAGTAACTGCAGGAAGGCATGGAGTCGGCAGCGTCGTAGAGCCTTTGAATAATCTGTGTGTTATTTTCACCGGGGAATTGGCATCTCATCAATGTGATGAGACCCGCTGTAATGGGGCAGGCCATCGATGTTCCGTCCATGTAGGCGTATGTTCCAAAGGGCACTGTCGAGTATATGTTGACTCCTGGCGCTGATATATCTATCCATGTCCCGTAGTTGGAAAAATTTGCTTTCTGGTTTGAAGAATTTGTAGCGGCTACGGCTATAGTGTTGTCTCCAGCCGCTGGATAGTATGGAGAAGACGTGTTGTAATTTCCGGCAGCGGCTACACAGACTACATCGTAATTGTTGTAGGCGTCGTTGATGGCGGTCGCTATTGATGAAATTGGAGAACTGGCGACCCAGCTCATCGAGATAGCATCCGCTCCGTTTTGCGCTGAAAAGTTGATTCCCTGGACTATCGCTGAAACGTTAAGTTCTGTCCTGATTCCTATCAGTCCGATGCCGAATCCTATAGAAGAAATTCCAGTCGAGTTGTTTGTCACTGCGGCGGCACATCCTGAACAGTGTGTTCCGTGATCATAACTAGCGTTAGGTGGAGTCGGGTCGTTATCGTTGCTGACATAGTCGTACCCCGTAATGTAATTTCCGGCGAGATCCGCGTGTCCTTTTTCGCAGGCATCATCGACTATTGCCACTATGTGAGAATGGTTCCCTGTCTGGATGTCCCAAGCCGCTGGAGCCTGGATGTTGGGTAAAAACCACTGACTCGAATAAGATGGATCATTGGGAGTGAGAAAAGGTTCCCATGAATTAAAAGGCGTTATCCCCGCCATTTCCATTTGAAAGTTCAGTTCGCAGAAATCGACCCAGGGGTTGTGCGTAAAAGCATTTACGCTGGAAACAGCTCTATCGTCTCGCGTTGAAGAGAAAACATAGATTAAATCCAAACCGTAGTCTATGTTTCTGCCGTAATCGTAATCCGGGATCAATTGATCGTAGGATACGATTTCGTACTCCGAAAATATTGAATTCAACGAAGGGATATTCGACGATACGAGACCGTCGGCCACTTCGAATGTGATTTCATCTCTGGAGCTGTTTCTGAATTTTACAATCACTTCACCGGGTTTGTGTACCATAGCACCTGCTACAGCAGTCGTAGCGATAAAAACCGCCAAACATGCTAAAATCAATCGACACTTCAAAATGCCTCCTTTTTATTTTCTTGAAACTATTTATGAAATCACTTAATATTTAAAGAATATATCACAAATAGGCTTATGAGACAAATTATCTGTATTGTAATTTTAGTATCCCAACCCCTTTTTTCTCAGGAAGTTCCCCGTGACGAATACGATCATCCTCCTGAAGATTATTACAAAAAATTTATCCCTTTAGCTCTCAGCGTCCTGAGAACCTCCGAAAGCGACGTAGGTTTTGAATTCTCCAACCCTCCTGCCCTTTTTGCAGAATCTCTTAAAACAGTCCTCAGAAAACCGCTTTCAGGAAGCGATAAAATGAAAGAAATCATGGAGAACATCGAAAATCTCGATATCCGAAGGGTTTATCCTATTTTTTGTTCTCTTTCCCTGTTTTTCAAATCTTCTATGACGGTTGCTGACTATACAAATCCGGAATTATTTTTGGGAGAATGCCAAATGGTTTTATCAGAAACTTTCGGTGAACACCAAGACACCCTGTTATCTCTTGCCGGCTCACTGCTCAAAGACGACGCGGCTCTTCTCAACCTCGACCCGTATGAAGAATACGCTCTTTCACTCGAATACAGATCATTCGTGACTTCTTTCACGCTTTTCGCTTGCCAAATAGACCTCTCGGGCCATGCGGCGGTCTTCAACGCTCTGCTCGAACACTCGGATTTCGGTCTTTTTGACGGGGATGCAAGTCCCTGTCCTTATTCAGAAGGCGAAATTGTGAAATGGAAAGACACACCACAAGGTCCAATAATAATCGGAGGATTGGGTTCAAACGTCTACAGGTTCAAAACAGGGATAATAATAGACATGGGCGGAGACGACGTATATTACATCGGTGAAAATTTTTATTCCGTAACCATGATAATAGACGCCGAAGGAGACGACAAATATTTCGGAACAGACGATTTCTCAATAGCCGGAACTTTTGGCGGTGTTTCAGTTCTTATAGACAGCTCCGGCGACGACTTGTACCGGGGAGGCTACGCATCTGTAGCCTCCTCAATTTTCGGAATATCCCTTCTTGAAGACATTGAAGGAGACGACACATATTTGGGAAAAGTTGGTACCTGCGGTTCTTCAGCATGCGGAGTAGCGTCTCTGATAGACAGGTCAGGAGAAGACAGGTTTATTTCATACGCATACTCCCAGGGTTGCTCGGGGGTTTCCGGAGTCGGAATTTTCGCTGACATTGAAGGAAATGATTCCTACATCTGCAAGGGAGCGTATTTGGACGATTTAAGGTTCAGCCAGAGATACCTCTCTTTCGGTCAGGGTTTTTCAATAGGCCTCAGGCCGGATCTGCCCGGAGGGTTTGGATTGCTCCTCGACGGCGGCGGCAACGACTCCTACGACGCCGACGTCTTCTCGCAAGCTTGTTCCTACTGGTACGGTTTCGGAGGAATTTACGACAAGTCAGGAAACGACAGCTATTTAGCTTCCCAATACTCACAGGGATCAGGAGTTCACCTCGCGCTTGGTATACTTTTGGACAGTGACGGAGACGACACATACATAAGCAAATCTGTCTCTCAGGGCTGCGGACACGACTTTTCGACAGGAATACTCGTCGATGAAGGCGGCGACGATTTTTACAGCGCCGAAGGTCTTTGTCAAGGTGCCGGAAACGCCAATTCATGGAGCATTTTCGTTGAATCCGCCGGAGACGACCTCTACTCCGTCAAAATCTCTGAAAATTCCCGTGGATGGTCCGACACTCGACGCGGCTACAGGGGGACGGGTTTGTTTCTCGACATACGAGGTGACGATTCCTACCTTGGAATAGGCGATGATTCACTTGTGTTTTTAAGACCTGATCTCGGTTTATTCGCTGATATCGAGGACGGGTTTTGATTTTTTTAACGACGTTTTTTTTGCCTTTTTTTGTCTCTTCAACAGACCTGACCGTATTAGACAGCCTTTTCGTCAGGGCATCGGTCGGAAGATACGACTGGATAGAACTCAACGAACCCGCTAGAGAATCTTTCGCCCGGATGGAAGGAGACTACGTCCTCGATTTTTTGACTTCCAAACTCAAACATGCTTCCGCCAGAGAATTTTTAGCCATAACAGAGATTTTCAAAATCATGGGCATCCGAACCCGGGAGCGGCTGCTTTCTCTTATGGAAAATGAAGATGAAGACTTGAAGATCTCAGCTGTCTACATTTCAGGCGAAATGGAAGACTCCTTTCTAATAAACAGAGCCTCAAATCTTTCTCAAGACGAAAACTGGAGGGTCAGGGCAAACGTAGCGAGAATTCTCGGCAATTCATGCGACCCCTTTTTAATCCCTGTGATAAAAGATATGTTGGATGATTTCTACCCCACGGTAAGGCTCAACGCTCTCGTCTCACTCGGCAAATTTGATGATTTACCTTTTGATGTTCTGCTGAGAACAGCCGACCTTTTATGCGACTCGAATTTATTTGTCCGTGAAAAAGCCGTTGAAATACTTCTGATAGAAGATTCAATTTCTGCAGAGATTTTACTTCAAAACAGCGATTTTTACCTCGATGAATCGAGAGATCAATTTCTTGTTTTTTTCATGAAATCTTCACACTCTGAAGCCGTAAAAGTCTTAGAGAGTTTTTTGACAACAGCTTCAGACATTGAAAATACCGCCGTTTCAATAAATTTGAAATTTTACAACCCCGATCTATGGAATGCTCTGGAAAATTTTTGGACTGGTTCGAGTTCGAACATCAACAGCGAAACTGGAGAATAAATTTGAAAAGATTTGTTTTAAAAAACTGCCTTTTGTATCCAAATTATGAAAAAAAAGACGTGATGATTGAAAATGGAACCATTAAAGCGTTAGAAAACCCGGGAATAATTCAAAACGCCGAAGTAATAGACCTATCCGGAAAGCCTTTGCTACCAGGTTTCACGGATTGTCATACACACCTTAACCAGTGGGGGTTATCGCTCTCTGGACCGCACCTGGGCGACGCCCAAAGCAAGGAAGAATCCCTGCAGATAATATCGGATTTCATGTCCAAAAATCCTTCTTTCGAACATTTCGTCGCCTGCGACTACGACGAAAGTTTTTGGAGCGAAAAGGCCGGATTCAGCAAAAATGAACTCGATTCAATTTCACCAAAAAAACCGCTTGTCGCGAGAAGAATATGCGGACACTTAGCAGTCGCGAACACTTCAGCACTTGCTTATATCGATTCAAAAAAATCCGATTACCAAAATTTCTCGCCGGAGATGATAGACAGAAAAAGCGGCGTTTTAAAAGAAATTCCCGTTTTGAGGATCAACGAAATTTTCCCTCCAGGAGAAAAACTTTTAGAATCAGCCCTGAAAAACGCTGTTAAAAAATACCATTCTTTTGGGGTCACTTCGGTGGGCGAAATAACTTCCAACTCCTCCAGAAGGAAAATCCTCAACCTCGACGGGCTGAAAATGAAATTCAGGTTTGCCGCTGTTGAAAAAAATTTCGACGATTGCCTTAAAAATAAAGGCGAAATCGACGAAATAATAGCTCTGAAGATTTTTTTGGATGGATCCATAGGCGCTCGGACCGCGGCGGTTTCTTTTAAATGGACCGACGACGAAAACTCGGGTTTTTTGCTTATGGACAGTGAAAATATTAATTCCTACGTCATCAAAGCCCTCGACCATGGTAAAATGGTCTGGTCGCACGCCATTGGAGACAGAGCTATAAGACAGATTCTCGATGTTTATGAAAATTTCAACCCCGAGGACAGAAAGCATTTCCGTATAGAACATTTTGAACTCCCCCGTTTAGACGATATAAAAAGAGCGTCAGACCTCGGAATTTTTCTGAGCATGCAGCCCAATTTTATCAGGGCTTGGTCAGGTCCCGGTGGACTCTACGAAAATTGCATTCCCCAAGACGTTTACCGAAACAACAACCCGATATCCATGATTCAAAACCTGGGCGGCAGGATATGTTTCGGCTCAGACACGATGCCCCCGGGTCCATTCTGGGGGATAAAAGGAACGGTGAACGCATGGCTTGAATCTCAGAGAATCACAACCAAAGAAGCCATAGAGTACTACACCTTACACTCCGCACAATCTCTGGAAGATCTGGACAGAGGTGAAATTGCCAAAGGCTATCGAGCTGACTTGATAGTATTGTCGGTCATACCCGACCAGGACAACCTCGACGAAGTTAGAGTAGAAAAAGTCTTTATAGACGGCGAAATTGCGTATGGTTGACATTCACTGTCACCTTCTTCCAGGCGTCGACGACGGATCCTCTAATTGGGATGAGACCATGGATCTCGCACGTGAAATGCAGGACTTGGGTTTTAAAAAAATAGTCGCGACACCTCATTGTTACAATAATGGTTTTGACTCATCTTTAATAAAATCACTTACTGAAAAAGCCTCGAAAAACTTTTCGGAAAAAGGTGTCAAAATAGAAGTTATGCCTGGAGCTGAAATTTATTATGACGATTCGGTTTCGTTTGAACCCTCTTTTCACCTTGGCTTGACCCTCGGTGATTCAAAATACATACTCGTAGAATTCGGCTTTCTCGGGATTCCACAGCGGTTTGAAAATTTCAGGTTTAGCGCAGAGACTCACGGACTTGGAGTAATCCTCGCCCATCCCTGCCGATATCCCTACCTTGCTCTGAAAAACCTCGAAAAATTGGTACTCAACGGGACGCTTGTCCAGCTGAACCTCGGGGCTCTTTCCGGAAAATACGGCTTTGAGGCCGAGAACAGATGCAAAAAGATTCTTCAAGCAGGTCTTAGCCATTTTTTGGCTACTGATTCACACGGTTTAAACCGCTGGAACCGCACACTCGCAGAGGAATTGGAGACGGCGAAAAAAATTATCGGAGAAAAGGAGTTTTACTATTTAACTGGAGAAAATCCACAAAAAATTTTCAACGGCGCAAAAGCTTCATCAATCGCTCCCGTTGAAGTCAAAATAAAGACCGGAAAATTTTTTGGGGTTTGAAACCGAAAGATCGGTTTTAGCAATTTTCAGGTATCGGATTTATCTCCACAAGGATATTCCCTTTCCTTGTTTTCAATCTTATAAATCCTTTTGAGTATCATCTCCTGCTGTTTTGATATTCCCGCCAATTTTTCACCGACAATTCCGAGCATGAATGAAAGAAATCCTCCCAGGACAAGAAGAATGACGAGATATAAAAGAGGCCTGTAACCGTGGGAGAGCAACCTGAGCACGAGAGCCAAAAAAGCGACAACACCTCCGAATGCCATGGACAACAACCCAACTGTCCCGAAGACGAGCATTGGTTTTTTCATAATTCTTATTTCGGAAAAAACGCCCAGGAGGTCGAGAATACCTATAGGTATTCTCATCGCTGTGAATTTTGACTTACCGCTCTTTCTCGGATGTAAATTGACGTCAATCTCCCCTATCGCCGCGCCGGATTCATAGGCGAGAATTACAATATACCTGTGCCATTCTTTTCTCAAAGGGACGGAAACGATTGATTTCCTGTTGTACGCTTTTATCGAATTCATGTCTTTTACCGGTATTCTGAAAAGAAATTTTCCTAAAGAATTGTAGATATTTGAAACGAATCTTTTCTCATACTTACCTATTTTTTTCCCTGTGACGACGTCGTACTCGCCGTTTACCACGGGTCCCGCGAGTCTTTCAATGTCATCCACTTCGAATTGAAGGTCGGCGGGAAAAAAGACAAAAACGTCTGATCTCGCCGCTTCATGCCCTGTTTCAAGAGATTTCGTTATTCCCAACCTTCGGGGATGTTTTATGGTTGTAATCCATTCATCATCCTTTGTCAGCTCTTTTAAAACTTTTCCTGTCCCGTCTTTGCTGCCGTCGTCGACGATGACGACCTCAAAGTTAAAACGGCTTTTTCCCTTCAGGAATTTCAGAGAAGACACAAGTTCAGGGATGTTGTTCTCTTCGTCGCAGGCTGGAATGATCGCAGTATAATCATATCTCATCGATTCCTCCTCTTCCGAACTTCATCATAGGCAAAAAAATCAAGCCGCTGAGGCTGACAAAAAGCGAAACTATGTAATAAAAAAGCGACAGGGTCAGAGCTTCGGCAGACGAACAGCCAGTGTTGCCGAGCAAAAGTACCACAGAAGCTTCTCTTGGTCCTAGTCCTCCCGGCGTTGGTATCATTGACACAACGTTGATAAAAGGAAGGTATCCGAGAAGAGATGTGAACGAGACTCCGTCAAGGTTCAGAGCTCTGGCGAGAAAATACATATTCAGCGTCAAAAAAAACTGAAGGAGCATTGAAAAAAAGACCGCCTTGAAAGCCGTTGAAGGCCTGTCCATGTAGCTTTTAAAGGCTTCATACAGAGTGACAATTCTTGAACCAATTTTCAGAAAACGCATTTTCTTAACGTTGAAAGTTATGAATTCAAAAAATCTTCGATTTGAAAACAGTACCAGGAAAACCACCATGAAGACCAAAATCGAAAGTTCCACGCAGAAAATCAAAAAAGAGTGCTTCACTCCCATATAGAGTGGAAAACAAACTATTCCGAGGAGTATCATTCCTATCAACCCGAAAAAACGGTCGGCGAGGAGGGAACTGAAAACCTCTCCTTTCTTTTTTGTGATTGAAAAGGCATAAGCGCCTCTTATTGCGTCCATGCCTATAGATGCCGGAAGTATATTGTTGTAGAGGTAGCCTATGAACTGAATTTTAATAGTCGTAAAAAATTTTATTTTGTTTCCATGCGAGGTCAAAAGCAGGTGCCATCTCTCGACAGACTGCATAATCGCTGTTATGTTCGCTATGACAGCGGCGGCTACGAAAAAAAGATTGCTCGAAAGCACAAGACCGAGCATTCCCAGCCAAAGGTTCTCCCCTCCATGGGACTCTGCCCAAATGGCGCCCTGGTCTTTTTGAACTTTGTAAAAAACGACGAAAAGTATTACAATCGAAAAAAACATCTTTAAAAGGAAAAAAATAAAATTTTTATATCTGCTTTTCATTTGAGGATTCTTTCCATGAGTTGATACGTTTTTTCCGCCGCGTTTTCCCACGTCAAATCTTTTACCCTTTCAATGGCCCCCGTTTCGATTTTTTTTCTTTGTTCTACGTCTTTTAGAAGATTTGATACCGCCTTTGTCAGATCATCTAAATCACCATGCCTGACAAGGATTCCAGAAATACCGTCTATTATCGAATCTTTGATTCCCGGAGAGTCGGAAGCGACGACCGCCGTTCCGCATGCGTTGGCTTCGACCCCCGTCAATCCCCAGCCCTCCTTTTCAGAAGTGTTGACTACTATATTCGCTTTTCTCATCCAATAGACCTTTTCTTCAAGGGACACAAAACCTTTAAATTCATAATCCTCGGGGTTCAGCATTTTCGAAGCGATTTTTTTCAAACCCGTTAAGGCGTCTCCGTCGCCCACAATAACCAGCTTTATCCCCGGAAAATCTCTTTTCAACTCTTTCAGGGCTTTTAGGGGCAAATCTACTCTTTTATACTTCTTCACCCTTCCGACGTAGACCAATAGGGGAATCGCGCTCTTTTCGCCGCCCGGGTTATAGACAGACCTGTCGATTCCGCAGTGGATAACGTGTATTTTATCTTTCACAAAACCTCTCTTGACGAGATCTTCTTTCGTTGACTCTGAAATCACTTCCATTTCATGGTCTCTGTAAAATTTTAACAGAGGCTTTTCCCACAAATACACATACAAAGCGAGCGGAAAAGGGGCTTCTCGGAATACAGTGGTTCCGAAAAGATGCGGTATCACAGGCAAAACAGGCGACTTCACCCAAAGAGGGGCGTAAAAAGGTATTTTGTTTATATCTTCGACTACAATGTCAAAATGTTCGTGCCTGAGGTTTTTTATGTAGAAATCTCTCGCGTCGAAGTTAAAGGTAGCTCTTTTCCCTGTTCTGATGATATCGATTCCGTCTATAGTTTCTTCTCTTTTGGCGCCTTCGAAATTTGAGCAGAGAAGATAGACTTCGTTTCCCATTCGAGATATTCTCGAAAAAATTTCTTCTAAATGAACTTCAGCCCCTCCGCCGAGGGGGTTTTTTCTGTCGCACCAGTTTATGAGGAGTATTTTCATCTGTAATCTTCCAGTATCAGTTTCAATTCTTCTTCAATTTTCTTTTCAGCTCTGAATCCCGTCAATTGTTCAATTTTTTCCGAGGAGCCCAGTTGAAAATTGGGATCCGAAGCCCTGAAAAAGGATTCGTCCTGCTCGATTTGGGCTTTGACCCCCGCCTTTTCCACCATCATGAGTAATATCTGACGCAGGTCTAAATCTGATTTCCCGGCAAGGTTGTAGATTTCTCCGCTCTCGGCTTTGTCAATCAATCGGATATAGAACGTAAGGGCGTCTTCCGCGGTGATGTATGTGCGTTTTGGTTTTAAATTGCCTGTCTTAATGACCGGCTTTCTGGAACCTTTTTTAATTTCCATTATCTGCTTGGCAACAGAAGGTATAAAAAACCTGCTGTTTTGCCCCCTTCCAATTTGAGGGAAAGGCCTTATCACGCAGCATTCAACCCCGTATGTCCTAAAGTATTGCAAAACCGCTTCTTCAGCCGCTGCTTTACTTGCGCCGTAAGGGCTCAAAGGCTTTTTGGGGTCCTCTTCTTTAGCTTTTTCATTTCCGGTGTCACCGTAGACCTCCGACGAAGATATAAAAAAGAATTTCACCCCGTTATCCCTGGCAGCTTCCAGAAAATTGACTGTCCCCATGAAGTTGACCTTAAAAGTCTCAACTGGATTCTTGAATGAGTAACCCGCGCTCGACTGCGCGGCAAAATGGTATATCAAATCCGGCTTCACAAAATCTACAAGAGTTTTGACGCTTTCAAAATCGGTGATGTCGCATTTTTGGAATTGAACCCCTTCAACTCCTTCAATCAAATCGCTGTATGTCGTCCCGAACACTTTGTATTTTTTATCAACCGCCAATTTTTTTGCCACGAGCCCACCGACAAAACCATCAGCACCAGTAATTAGCAATTTTAAATGATTTGAATTATAAATCATAAAGTTTTGCTTTGCAATAATCTTTCAATATGCTGTTTTTTGATTTATTTGGTTCAATAATTAGCTTTTTATATTTATCTGAATACTCTTCGGAGGGTATGTTCTTGAATATCCCCATAGGAATTTTTTCCTTTTTTGCCTCTTCGTCGAGCGCATCGTATGCTTTTATTGGGACCATCCTCTTTCTAAGCCAGTCCATCATGCTGTAAGGGGTTTTGAGCTTGTTTCGTTTTCCGTATTGTACATGGCAAAAACTTAAAATTTCTACGACCGAAAACCCCTCGTAGTTCAGCGCCTGATATATTATGTCGTCCAGGCCAGGGACATGAACAGCCGAACTTCTGGCGACAAAACCTGCTCCGGCGCCAATCGCCAGAGCTGCAATGTCGAAATTATTGTCTATGTTTCCGTAGGGTGTAGTAGAAGCTATCGCTTTTCCAGGCGTCGTAGGAGAGAATTGTCCTCCTGTCATGCCGTATATGTAGTTGTTGAAGATCAGGGCGGTTATGTTGAGGTTTCTTCTCGACGCGTGTATAAAGTGATTTCCCCCAATGGCTACAGCGTCTCCATCTCCCATGACAGATATGACGTTCATCTTTGGATTTGAAAACTTTATGCCGCACGCAAAAGCCAAAGATCTGCCATGGGTTGTGTGAAGAGTGTTGAAATCAACATAACCGGGTGTCCTGCTGGAGCAACCTATGCCGGAAACCAGCGTTATGTCGTCTTTATTCCATCCGGTTTTGTGTATTGCCCTTAAAAGAGAGCCCAAAATTATACCGTGGCCGCATCCTGGACACCATATATGAGGGAGTTTGTCTTTCCTCAAATATGAGAGGACAATTTCTGTCGTCATGCTTCTTCTCCTTTTATTTCCGTTACAGTGACAGCGAAATCCGGACAGACATATTCGCACCTCAAGCATCCTATGCAGTCATCAGGTCTCGCTCCGAAAGCTTTTTGTCTTGAATTGAGTTCAAGGACTTTTTTTGGGCAGGCAAGAACGCAATTTTCGCATCCCTTGCAAAGTTTTTCATCAACCGTGACAATAAATTTTTTTCCCTGCAAACTCGACCTCCTAAACAAATACGGATTGAACCAATTTAGCGATATTATTTTTTGATTTCACCATTATATCTCTGTAGAACTCGTCAAAATCAGACCAAGATTTCCCATGGTAGGGTATGATCGAAGCTTTAAAATTCCTGAAAATCTCAGCGACATCAACAATATTCGTCTTGGCTACCGTCAAACGCATGCACTGCCTTATCTCTCTGAGCTGTTTTAGGTGCATAAAGGCGAGGTCTAATTCGCCGGCGTAACCAGGGATTTTTTGGCGTAAATCTTCGAGAAGCTCGTCGCCGAACTTAAATGTCACACGATGTTTGGCTTTTAAAACGAGCACAACCATTTCTATGTCCTTTATTCCCCCGGGGCTTTCTTTGACGTTGTATATAAAATTGGAATTGTCAGCGTGACGATTCCGAATCTCTTCTATCATATTACGGGCAAAAATTTCCCAGTTTGAAAAAATCTGGTTTTCTATGAATTCATTCTTGAATTTTTGGAGAAAACTTTCGGATCCAACCAGAAATTTGGATTCCAGAATCTGGGATTTCTCGATGAAATTTTCCGATGAATCATCCGCGAAAAGATTTTTTAAATCGTTCAGTTTGGTAACGTATGTGCCGAAATGGTCGGCTAACCTGAACTGCGGAAGCGTTCCAGTCCTCACAATTTCCCGGCTCATTTTTGAAAGTATCTTGTTGTAGGTTGAGAATGTCTTCAAATCTTCCGAGCCAAATACTGCGACCAAATCTATATCGTCGTTGAAAGAACTGCCCCGAGCCATGCTACCTGCGACCAGCAGCATGAATTTGTCGTCGTCTCGAAGTCGGATCGATTTTTGTTCTTCCATCTCGAGTGAACAAATATCGAAAAGCGTCGTCAGGTAGTCGTCGTTTAAATCCATAAAACTTCCGGAGATTTCGTCGAAAGGTTTGCCCAGAATACCTTCAAGTCCAATGTTTAAAAATTTCAAAATATAAAATCTCGTCAAAAGTGATTTCTGTAGCTGTCTGTTTACAGTTCTGAAAATATCGGCGAAAATTCCCGAGCAGATGTCCTCGATTTTTTCTTCTGATTCAATAAGCTTTACTATCCATGGATCGGATAGAATTATTCTCTGGAAATATTTCCGAAAATACCTGCTGCCCTCGGAATACACGGTTAGGATGTTTTTAAAATTCTCATTTTTAGATTTTTTAAGTTTCCTCTCGGAAAAGTCTTCCTTTAGTTCTGAAAATGATTTTTGGATTTTCCTTAAGCTTTCTCTGTCTATGTTTTCAAGAAGTCTGCAAAAACCGATGTTGTCCTTTTCGAAAAATCCTACGAGTGAAAATAGAAGGTCCGGGTTTCTGTCCAAACATTCCATGAGAAAGCCCAAAAATTCTTCCGCAACTCTGTGGAACTCTTCATCATCGGGCAATTTTTCCAGCATGATGATAAAAGAGACGAGTCCGTCAAAAGTATATTCTACATGGGAGAAAAGGCCCTTAAGAATAACCTTTCTCAACCTCTCGTTCAACGCCAGGTAATCCTTTGTGAATACTTTTAGAAGTTTATAATCATCCGAGGCAAAAGATTCGAGTATGTCGTCCCAGAAATCCGAGCTTTTATAAATGCCGGAGTTTTTGGCGAAATTCACGGCGAGGTTGCCTCTGTTCTCGGAGAGGATTTCGTTGACCAACGTTATTCTCTTCAGGTATTCACGACAGTCTTCGAGCATAAGCTGGACTATTTTTTTTACCCTTCTCAAGTGGTCGTAGTATCTTATGAGGATATGCTCCTGTTTAGAAACCGCTCCTATTGAACCTATTCCCATCGCCGTGGACACCTGGTTTATCGTCCTTATGTTTTCCGGTAGGTCGAGGTATATCTGCTCTTCCTGTGTCCCGTAGAGCATAAAAAGAAACCGAAAAGTCTCAATAAAAGCAAGGCTTTCTCCAATTGCTTTGTATATGTCCCAGTTCTTCGAATCCAGATATTTCAGTTTGTCGAGAACCGCCCATGGATTTTTTTTGAAAACTCCGTATCTTGTCTTTTGAATGGATAACAGGGCTTTTATCATTCTCAGGGCGTCGTTTTTCGGATTGATATATTGAGATTCTATCGGTCTGTTTAAATAAAGCCTTATCTCTCCGAGTATCATTCTCAGATAAGCTTCGTGAAATCTGATGTCGGACGTGTAATCCTGGTAAAACAGCCTCTGGACAGCGTTTTCAAAACTATCCATTATTTCTTTGGGTCCGTAAATCTTCTTCGCGCCAATGATCTCGGTGATAAAAACGAAATTGGAAATATTCTCAATCGCGAAATCGGCGAATTCATCAACTGTAGCGCTGTATTTGTTGTTGTTTATGCTCTCGGCAAGATGAAAGTGCATTGGGGTTCCGTATTTAGTCAGGATTTTGTTTATTCGGCTCAACAGCTTGTCCAAATCTCTCGTTTCCTCTTCAACAGTAATCACCGCTACATCTATGTCGTCCAAATCTGTTCGGGTTCCTACGCTCGCTATGATGAATTGGGGGGTATTCAAACCTCTTGAGAGTATGGGCACGAGGTTTTCCAGAAATATCGATGTCAAAGACCTGAATTTCCATCCTATTTCCCTCATGAAGTTCATGTAAACTTTTAGAGGGTCTGATTTGATGACTTCAGGCTTCATGTAATCAATCATCGTGACGTTGAGTTCCACAAGTTTCATGGAATAATAGGTGCCAAGGTATTTTAGTTTGTCCTCATACTCGACATCCAGACCTGATAACAGCGACATCTCCCTGGACAACTGCTTGTCGAAATCGGGAAGGCTGTGCGAAAAATGAATTTTGTCTGAAAGGTTGTTTTTGTTGAGTACTTCAACGAGCGAATCATAATAGCTCTCGATGAAATAGGCGTATTTCCGCATGTGGTTTCCCCATTCGGAAATTTCAATTAAATTCCTCTGAAGAGGAGTGAGTAACTTGTGCTCGGTGCTTTTCAAAGTCCCTGTATTTGTTTGCCTTTTTCGTAACCTATTTCAAACGCCTGCAAATTCAGGTCTTCTGTGCCTTTTGGAACCCTTGACTTTATGGCTTCTTTCACGGAATCTACCGTTAGAATATTCGATATGTTTATGACAAGCCCAAGGGCTATCATGTTTGCGACAATGGGTTTTTTGAGTTCGTTGATAGCAATGTCGGTGATATCGGATGAAAAAAACCTCACGCCTTCGATTTCTCTCGGAGAATGGACGAGTTCTTTGTCGTATAAAACTACGCCGCCTTTTTTTGTCATATCCGAATACTTGTCAAAAGCTTCTTGTGTCATCGCTAAAAGAAAATCAACTTGTCCCGCTTTAGGGTAATCTATGTCTTCGTCGGAAATTATCACTTCGCTTCTGCTCGCTCCGCCCCTTGATTCGGGGCCGTATGATTGACTTTGTGTCGCGTTGAGGTCGGAAAATATAGCGGCCGCCTCGGCCAATATTTTGCCTATCAAGATAAGGCCCTGCCCTCCTGCTCCGCTTAAACGTATTTCGTATCTAAAAGACATTTCAAGTCCCCTTTTAAAATTTTTTAAGAACTTTCAATATATCCTCAGGATGCATGGATTCGCCGTCGTATCTGTTCGCTCCCAAAACTTTTACCCTTCCGGAGACGGCATTTTCGACTTCGTGAAGCGCCTGCCCCATGTTCATTTCCGCTACGATTATTCCCTTTAGGTTTTCAGTCAGAGCGAAAATTTCTTTGTCGGGAAAAGGCCAAAGGGTCAGCGCTTTCATCAATCCGACCTTAAATCCCTGTTCTCTCGCCATTTTCAAAGCTTTTCTCGAACACCTCGCCGAACTGCCGAAAGAAAATATCAAGTATTCCGCGTCTTTAACGTCTATAAGTTCCGTCATGACTGTTGAGTTTCTGGCCAGGTCGAATTTTTTACGCCATCTGTCTTTCAGGGCTTTGATCTTTTCGTTGTCGTTTGTCGGAAAACCCGTCTCATCGTGCATGAGTCCGGTGACGTGGTGCCTGTACCCGCTTCCGAAATCAGCCATTGGAGGAACGCCGTCCTCGGTGTCCTCGTATGGCCTGAAATTCTCATGCTTGACGGAAGGCCTCTTTCTTTCAACCACTTCAATCTGCCCAGGTTCGGGAAGGACCATTTTTTCGGTCATATGTCCCACTATTTCGTCCATTAAAAGAATCACAGGCGACCTGTATTTTTCTGAGAGGTTGAAAGCTTTCACTGTCAGGTCAAACGTCTCTTGGACGCTCGAAGGGGAAAGGACTATTATAAAATGGTCTCCATGGGTTCCCCATCTGCTCTGCATCAGATCTTCCTGAGACGGCATCGTAGGGCTTCCGGTCGAAGGTCCTCCGCGCTGAACGTTGACAATGACGCATGGAATTTCGGCGTTACAAGCGTATCCTATGTTTTCCTGCTTTAGGCTGAAACCAGGTCCTGAAGTCGCGGTTAAAGACTTCACCCCGTTGAGACTCGCGCCAATCACAGCGGCTATAGAGGCTATTTCATCCTCCATCTGTATGAATTTACCCCCGAGTTGAGGCAGCAAAACCGCCATTTCCTCAGCTATTTCGCTCGAGGGCGTGATTGGATATCCGGCAAAAAACCTGCAGCCGGCTATAATAGCGCCGTAGGCGCAGGCTTCGTTGCCGTGCATCATTTTTTTTATCATCAATCCTCCTGTCTTTTCAGACTTATTTCAACCAAACTTTTTTTAGCCAATTTTACGTACTCAACAGCAGATTCGGTTATTTTTTGTACCTCTTTGTCGGTGAGTTGCCTCTTAATCTTTGCCGGAATTCCCGCCACAAGGCTGTTTTTAGGAATTTCCTGATTTTCAAGGACCACAGAACCCGCGGCTACTATTGAATTGTCGTTTATTTTTGCGCCGTCGAGTATTATGGCGCCCATACCGATCAATATATTGTCTCCAATTACGCATCCGTGGATTATTGCACCATGCCCGACCGTTACATTTTTCCCGACAACAACAGGCAATTCATGGGTTACATGCACAAGACAGCCGTCTTGAATATTAGTGTTCTCGCCTATTTGGATATAGTTGATGTCCCCTCTCAGGACCGCGCACGGCCATACATTGGCGTTTTCGCCAAGCCTGACATCTCCTTCGAGGACGGATTTGTCACTCAAGTATTTTTTTTGCAATTTGTCCTCACTTTCCGAATATTCTTAGACCATTTTCCGAAAAAAAAGTCAAAACACCTGAAAAAACAAAAAAGTCCGACATGACCGAACTGTCTGTGAAAATTCTCATGGTTTCACCATTGTAATCTACAACGGATAAAAAACTATCTCCAGCCAAAACAATAGCGTTTTCAAAAAGCAGAGGTTTTCCATACAGATCTTCTCTTTGCCAGGACAATCTCCCTTCTTTCGCATCGAAGAGAAAACAGTTCTTTTCACCCTCAAAAAGGGAGGAGACCACTATTTTATTTTCCTTGACGGCGACAAAACAAGGCGATGATATTCGCGGCATCGAAAGTTTTCCGTCTAAAAAACCTGTCTCGGGGTCCAGGATGTGAAAACTGCCTTCACAGTCGAGAAAGGCGGGTTTGGATCTGAAAACTACCGGAACCGATCTTATGGGGAAAAAATTTCCCGTGAAATAGCTCCAGAGAAACTCTAAATCTTCAAAATCAAGGCAAACCAGTTTTCCTTCAGCTCCTGGCGCGAAAATTTTACCGTCAAAAACCAGAGGTGCTATTCTTCCGCTCCCCCTGAAATCGGCTCCTTCGTAAACTGCTGAAATTTCGCCATTGGACACCGTTATTTTGTAAATTCCCTTTTCGCAAAAAACGACGAGAAAGTCTTTATAGATCACAAGATGAGAAATTATGGGGCAAACAAGACCTTTTCTCCAGACCTCTTTAAAATCCGGGTCGAGTTTTACCAGCCAAAAACTGTCAGCGACAGCGTAAAAAAAACCGCCTGACTCAATCACCGAAGATATTTGCCCGCCGATTCTGCCTCTGTCGATTATCTTGCACTTTTCCAAGTCAATAGATAAAACTTCTCCTGTGTTTCCAAAACACACAAAATTTTCTTCCAAAGAAAAAATTCCGGCACAGGGTGTTTTTATGTCAAAAAATAGTTCATCGCTTTTTTCGAACAATCCAAGATCGAAAATTTCGGATCTATAGGGAGAATGAAAGTTGTCTCCACCGTAAACCGAAAAATCGTACTGCCTGGCAGTTGAACAGGAAACGAGAGTTAAAACTGACAATAAAAAAAATCTTCTACCTTTTCCCGATGACACAAAAAACACCTTTCTCTCCTACTGCAAACAAAAATTTACCGAAATTTTCAAAATACTTTACTCCGGACAATCCCATTTGAAACGTCATTTTAGAGGTTCCCGTCCACCTGTCGACGACAATAAACTTGCCGTCGAGGCTGGCATATATAACATAATCCCCTTCTAATAAAGGTTTGACCAAATACAAATTTTCTGTCTTGAGATTCCAAAGGAAACCGTCAGACACCCTGAAATATACTCCTAAATCCCCGTTTTCTGCAATATAATAAACATCTTCACAGGACAGGTCAAAGAAAAACCCCATATCTAAGAATAATTTTCTATTGTCGTGGATTCTTCCGTCAAAACTCTCTAACGAAACCAGAGATCCGTCACAAAAAGAGACGAAAACCGTGTCGTTGAAGACGTCGAAATCACTGGGAATAGCTGTCTCGTCAAATGGTGAAAACCAGAGAACGTTGCCCGTATTTTCGTCCAGACACCAAAGTTCTTCCCTCGTCAGAAAGAAAACCTTTCCCATGCTTTTGACCGGTTTTCTCATTCCTATGCCAGTGGCGTCTGTAATACCGACTTCTGAAATAAACAGTGTCTTGACGTCGAGAATGTAGATCATTCCGTCAATTTTTTGGTAGAATATTTTATATTCGCTCTCAAAAGAAGGCATGTATCTGCCCTTTGAAATTTTGAACTCCTGCAAGATCTCGAATTTTTCGTCAAACATTTTTATGACACCGTCTTCGAAAAGAACCACCATTTCACCGTTTACGCAATTTATCGCAGAGACGGAACTTTGGAATGTCGTGTCGAAAATTCTACTGCCATTTTCCAGAGAATACATAGTTATCCTGCCCAACGAGTTTCCGACAATGAGAATCGAATCGCCTTTTGTGTCCCAGGAGTTTATCTCTCCCCCCAAAGAATCTCGGAAAAGAGTGAAGTACTCGAAATTTTCAGGCTCTTGGGCGATATTTATTTCTCTTCTGGAACAGGAAAAGAAAATAAAAGAAATCAAAAAATACTTACATATTTTTTTACTCGGTGTTTTCGGCATATATTCTGTTTTTTGTAACTCTCGTGATTTTAAAATTTGACCAAGTTCCGCTGAAAAGTTTTCTTTCGCCGTCTTTTATGAAAATTGCCTTGTCTATATCGGGCATATCCCAGTCTGTCCTAGCTACAGCGTAATCTCCCAGGTATCCGTCGATAATTCCCTCGACCACTTCACCCTGCCTTTTTTTGTCCTGTTCGAGCATTATGTCTTCAAGAACTTTTTTTACTTTGAAATACCTTTTTCTCGACACGCTTTTTGATATTTGACTTTCAAAATTTATCGCTGGAGTCTTTTCTTCCGGGCTGAATACAAAAATTCCCGCTCTTTCAAATTTGATCTTGGGCGCGCAATCTAAAAGTAATTCAACATCATCCTCGTCTTCTCCTGGAAAACCGACCATAAAGGTCGTCCTTAAAGCGACCTCGTTAATTTTTTTTCTGATCTTGCAAACCAGATCAAGAATTTTTTCTCCTGAATAACCTCTGTTCATGCTCTTTAGGATTTTGTCAGAGAAATGCTGAACAGGAATGTCGAGACATTTAACCATTTTCTCTGAATTTCCAATGGTGTCTATCAAATTGTCGTCTAATCCCTTTGGGTGCAGATAAGGTATTCTGTACCTCGTTTCTTTGTTGACCGTGTTTTCCAATTTTCGGATTAAATCCGTCAGAAGGCTTTCTCCTCTGTTCAGGTCTTTTCCGTAAGCAGTGGCGTCCTGAGAGACGAGAATCAATTCAGTGCAACCTTCATCTTGAAATTTTTCTACCTCTGCGATTATATTTTCCATGGGTCTGCTTCTCAAAAGACCTCTGATGTAGGGAATCGCGCAGAAAGAACAATTGTTGAGACAACCCTCGGATATTTTGACGAAGCCTATATGGAATAACCCCATCCTGTTTCGGTTGCCTTCAAGAGACGGCAGTAAAAGGTCTCTTGAGCTCTCTCCGGTCTTTAAAGCCTTTACGAAAGATTCGGGATTCGACCCTTCAACCCAAATGTCGACTTCGGGAAGGTTTTTTTTCAATTCTGCTCCGTGCCTTCTGAAAATACAACCTCCCACGACGAGAACCGCCTCTTTTTTCATAGAAAGACGGGTCTCAATTATCATCTCTATGCTCTCCCGCCTCGCCTCTTCTACGAAACCGCAACCCAAAAATATGCATATATCAGCGCTCTCTGGGGAATTGGTCTCAAGATAAGAGTTTTCGATGAGCCTTGAAGAGACCAATTCCGCATCGACGTGGTTTCTGTGGCATCCGTTGAAGTCTATAAAAAATTTTTTCATTCTTGATTTGTCCTGTCCGAGCAATTATAATCTCTCTTCTTTATGTGCCGGAGTGGCGGAACTGGTAGACGCACTGGACTCAAAATCCAGCGGGGTTAGCTCCATATGGGTTCGATTCCCATCTCCGGCATTAACTTTCATAAATGACAATTTCATCGCCTTCAAAAACGTTGTCAATTTTTTTAACTTCCCTGAAATTTTCCGAAATTTTCGACTCCAGTCCGCCCTTTTCTAAAGCTCGGTTTTGAAACCTTTTTTTTCTTATGTAGATTATTTTTCCCTTGATGTTTTTCAGATTTTTTTCTATCACGTTTTGGTAGGGCTCAGAGTAATTTCCCCCAAAACCCGCCGCGTTTGAAATCAAGCGGGATTTGGCTTCTGTTAATTCATAGCCCAAAGGTTGCTCACGGGCTACAGCAAAATCCGCGCGAACCAATTCCGTTTTCTGAAAACACAAATTCTCCCTGAAAGACCTCAAAACATAAGAAAAGGAAAGATAGAACTCGGAAAAAAGGTTAAAATCGGACAATACAGCGCTGTCCCTTTTTTTGGTGTAGGCCATCATCAGACATACAAGAAAGAAGAGCTTTTCATTTTTATCCTCGATTTTATCTATTTCACCTAATATAAAAGAGACAGACAGTTTATTTCTCGTCGTGTCAGACCTGAAGAGAGAAATTTCATCGTAGAATCGACCGCCATTTTTCTCCAAAGAGTCAAGAATCTCTTTAAAAGCAATAAAATCTTCATCCGTGAATTTAATCGACACTGCTTTTCTCAAAGATGAATATGAGCACCCCGTATTCGAGCATATTGCCTGGGCTCCGTCGTTTCCCACCGGATGTCGGTAAACAACCATTTCAGAACCACACGACGGGCATTTTTTTCCGGTGAAAAGATATTTTTTAGAAACCTCCGTAAATATTTTCTGCTGTTCAGAAATCCTTTTTTTCACCCTTCTGATAAAATCGTACTCTTGTCTTTTTTGTTCGAAAACTATACCGGAAAGCATCTTTTCCCAAGAGGATAAAGGTATAAATTTTACCTTTCGCTTTGACGATTCAAGCATTTTACAAACGTCGAGAGCCCCTTCAAAAGAAAAGACGAAACCGGTTTCACCCCTATTGGTCGCGAGGTCTAAAAGATCTCTCAACGGGAAAAGAATCCTCTCCGAGGATTTTTTCGGCAAACGCATTTGAGTTGAGCTTTCGTCTTCTTTTCTGCCGGGTTTTTTATCCGCCGTCAGTAGATAAACCTTCAATTTTATGTCTTTCAAGGTGAAATTAAGGACGTCTCCCTTTTCCAGAGAGAGAGCTCTGATTATACTCTGCGCGTTCAGAAGTCTCTTTTTTGAAAAGTCGTATTCTACGAGCATTTTTTTCCCGCCTATCTCGAGTATGATCTGCGTGTCATTGTCGGGAAAAAACTCGTAAACCACAGGCTTTAAAATCAGATAGCCCTCTTTAAGCGATTTCTCGGAAACAGGATTTGTCGTGTAAAACTTTCTCGTCCCCGGCTGGTAGAGGGTTCTCGATTTTTCATACTCCCATTTTTTCAGGTGCCAAAATCCCCTGCGAGCAGACGCAAACCTTTTGTCCTCGGAAAGGGCCGCGGAAATAGTCCTGTCTTTAAACTCCATCCCGAATTTATCCCTTAAATCGTCTTTCAGTTCTCTCAAGAGCAAAGGCCTCTGTTTTTCAACAAAAACAGATTGAATCATTTCGGTCACGTTTGATTGAAAATGCTTGAAAGACTTTTCTTCCGAAGCCAGTATGGATTTACCGATATTTCTGACAATATTTTTTTTAGTTAAACGGGACAATTCCGCGTAAAAGCCCCCGTCAGGGTTTATGTATATACCTGTGTTTTCGGATATGTGTCTCGCCAGATCGTTTCTGTGCACGAACAGTTTATTTTCTAAAAGAAAGTCTGTTATTTTCTCGGAGAAAAATTCTCCAATACTCGATGTCGGCATAAACTCTTTTTTTGCGGCGAAATAATCGCTTGTCCCCCACCTGTAAAATCCGCTGTCGACCAAAACTTTCTTTATGGTGAAGCTCTCCTGGGAAGTTATCTTGCCCCTGTTTATCAGGCATGTGGAAATTTCCTGGACGAACATGGGTTTTTTCTTTTCTTCGAGAATTTCCTTCACCGCTTCTTTAAGCTTTATATCGTCTTTTGTCCCGGTGTTTATTCTCCAATAACCGTTTCCGTCGCTTTCAAACCTTCTGTCCTGACTCATCAGAGCGTTGACGGTGCCCGGCTTTACCTTGAAACCGGCTTTTGACAGCGCTTTATGGATATCCATGTAGTGAAGTTCAGGATTTTCCTCGAGTAAAAGAAATATTTCGTTTGAAATGCTCATGAATTATTTTCCATACATAGAATGTTTTTGTATATTTTTTTGTCTTCCGGCGAAAAGCAAACAAATATTACTTTTTTGGGCAGGGCGTGTTTTTTTGAAAACTCAAGAACAGCGTTGACGGCTATTCGGGCGGCTTTTATTTTCGGGTATCCGTAAACACCTGTGCTTATCGCGGGAAATGTTATAATCTCGACGCCGTTGTTCTCCCCCAGCAAAAGAGAATTCCTGTAGCAGTTCTCCAGCAATTCAGGTTCTCCGTCCTTTCCTCCCCTCCAAACAGGGCCCACCGTGTGTATGATGTATTTTGCGCCGAGTTTAAAACCCGGGGAAATTTTTGCCTGCCCGGTCTTGCATCCTCCAAGCCCTCTGCAGTATTCGAGCAGTTGGGGACCCGCGGCTCTGTGAATAGCGCCGTCCACGCCACCTCCTCCGAGAAGAGTATGGTTTGCGGCGTTGACAATTGCGTCCGCCGCAATTTTCGTGATATCACCTTCGATGACTGTAATTTCCATTTTCTCTTGCTTGCCCTGTGGATTTAATTTTTATTTTAACATATAATCGAAGTTATAAAAAATTATGATTTTTCGTCTGATTTTTCAGGAGGATAAATGAAACTTTTTTTGACGTTCACCCTTTTATTTTCTTTTTCTCTGACAGGAATTATTTTTGCTCAATCCGGCGAAAAATACGAGTACTACTCGATCCGGATAAATTCCAGAGAAGACATGGACATAATCCGAAACATGGGAAACGCTTTTATTGTCTCTAGGGATGGTGATCTCTTATACATCGAAGCAGACTATACGGCGGCTCTAAAACTCGCCTCGTCGGGTTACAGGTTGGCAAAACTCTCACAAGAGGATATTTTCGGAAAAGCTCCCGAAGGTTATTATCACAGTTGGGATCAAGTTCTTTTAGAAATTGACTCCTTCACCAGCACATATCCGGGTATAACAAAATGCGACACCATAGGTTTTTCAGTCCAAAACAGGCCTATTGTCAGGATTAAAATAAGCGACAATCCTACAGCCGATGAGCTCGAAGGCAGAATCCAGTTCAACGGATGCCACCACGGAAACGAGAAAATTGCGACGGAGATCAACCTCTACTATATGCGGTATCTCTGTGAAAACTACGGCGTTTTAGGCGAAGTGACATCAATGGTCGACAACAGGGAGATATTCATAATACCTGTCGTCAACCCCGACGGATTCGTCCTGAACCTAAGGAGAAATGCAAACAATATTGACCTCAACAGAGACTATGGATACCAGTGGTTCAGCGAAAGCGGAGCTTCCGTCCCTTTTTCCGAGCCTGAATCCAGGGTAATGAGAGACGATTTCATAAACGCCGGATACACCGTTTCTCTTTCCTACCACTCGACAGCTCAATACGTAAACTATCTCTGGGATTATTCACCAAACAACATACCGGATTACTACGAAGAAGTCGACATGTTCTCAATTCCCTACTCAGATTCCACAGGTTATGTTCCGATAAGGGGTAATGACTGGTATCAGATCGCTGGTTCATGTCAGGACGCCACATACGGCCTTTTTGGCATTTTGGCTGTGACGATAGAGACTTTGATGCCCACAACAGACCCCGACCCGGAATGCCTGAACAATCTGGGTGCTATGAAAATGACGACAAAGTTTGCAGGATACGGCATCAAGGGATATGTATTCGACTCTTTGACAAACCAGCCTCTCGAGGCAGTTTTGTTTTTTCAAAAAGGGTCCGACCCAAAATGGCCTGTAAACTCAAGGGTGCAAAACGGTGAATATCAGAAAATCCTGTCCCCGGGGTCTTATCAGGTCACGGCGCATGCACCGGGCCACCAATCAAAAAGCCTGACAGTGCAAGTTTACTCAGACACTTCAATCGTCCAAAATTTCTATCTTGCTCCATCAAACTCTGCATTTGGCTTAAGGATGATGTGCGCCAGGCAGGAATATTCAAATTTTTCGAATACCACGTATTCATTCAACGCTCTCGGTCCTTCCGACGGAGTCGCGATGTCCCTGAACCGACAGGGTTACGCAATAATTGATTTCGGAGAGAATCACCGCATAACAGACGTAGCCGGATACGACCTGAAGATCCATGAGGCCGACGATGGAACACTTGATTCATGCCTGGTCTACGCGGGAAACTCTCCCGATTACAGCGGAGCTTGGATTTACCTCGGAAAAATATCCGGCACGGACAGCTTCGACATATCTTCAGCCGGCATCACAAGCGCCAGATACGTGAAAATTCTCGACGACGGAAGCTCGACATCCGGAACAACCCCCGGTTACGACCTTGACGCCGTGACCGGAATAAACCAGCCGCTTTCAGTAGAAGAACCCGAACTCCCCGGGGTTGAAAACGAATTGAGTTTCAGTCTGTCGGGCAATTTTCTGGGAAAAAAATTACTCATAGTCAAAAACCAAACAGGTGAGACATTCCCTGTAGAAATCTCCATTTCAGACCTCTCTGGAAGAATAGTCAATCGGGATATTTATGCCGTGGAAACCGGCGAAAATCTTCTTGATCTATCGGTTTTATTCGGCAGGGACATTGTCCGTTCAGGCACTCATTTTCTGATAATTGAAGGCGACGGTGTCTTTCAGTCTTTTAAACTGGTAACGGTGAAATAATCAATATTTTTTTTTGACGAAGTCGACGATATATCTCGCCTTTTTCTCCCCTATTAAATCTATTTCGGCGACTTCCTCGACAGGACAATTTTTTATGTCCTGAATTTTTTTGAACTTTTTTCTCAATTCTCTGGCAATTTTTTCACCAACACCCGGTATCTCGAGAAAAGAGGATTTAAAGAGGTTTTTAGTCCTTTTTTTCCTGTGCGATGTCACCCCGAACCTGTGGCTCTCGTCTCTTATCCTCTTCAGGAGAAATAAAACCGGAGAAAACCCAGGCAAAGAGAGGGTTTCCCCGTTTTCAAAATGGATGGTTTCATACCTTTTCGCTATTGAGATGGCGTCTATTTCAAGCCTCGACTCCCTCATTCCCCTTAGCGCCGCCTTCAACTGCTCAGGACCTCCATCGAGAACGACGAGATCGGGTTTTTCAAGATCTCCAGACGCAACATGCTGTGAAAATTTTTTGACGACGAAATTCATCGCCGCCAGGTCGTCAAAACCGTCGGGTATATCGTATTGACGGTACATCTTTTTATAAGGCCTGGCGTTTTTAAAACAGATCTGACTGCCTTTTATTTCCCTGAACTTTGTGTGGGAAATGTCGAAACAATATATTGTCTGGGGCGGCTCATCTAGTTTGAGGGCTAATGCGAAATCTCTGAGCAGGGGGGGAACTCCCCTTTTTACGGGCAAGAGTTTGCTCAAGGCGATTTTCGAGATTTCGTCGAGTTTATCCCTTTCAAAAGCATTTCTGGGGTTTCTGATGACGG
Organism: candidate division WOR-3 bacterium; assembly: GCA_016926475.1. Taxonomy (NCBI): domain Bacteria; kingdom Pseudomonadati; phylum Caldifarciminota; species Caldifarciminota bacterium. Next base: position 36,799 of record JAFGON010000096.1, read on the forward strand.
ATTTAGTCCCGTGTGAATCCTTCATCCATTCTTCAATCAAATTTTTATCGTTTACCCTGGTCTGTGAAAGAATGATTTCAGGGGGCTGTCTCGACCTGTAAAAGTCCACTATAAATCTGGAGAACGCCTCTTCTTCGCTTATTTCAGTGGGAAGTTCGGTCATGACCGGAAATGCCTCGTGTAATCTACCTTCTCTTATCTGCATAATGAAAAAACAACCTCTTCTTCCCCTTTTCGCAAAACCGACAATGTCCCTGTTCCTCCCATCGTTGAAAATCTTTCTCTCTCCGAACATTATATTTCTCATGTGGGTTATCGCGTCCCTCTTTTCGGCGGCTTTCTCGTATTCCATTTTTTCAGAAAGCTCTTCCATCTGGATCTGGAAAGACCTAACCATTTTCTGAACTCCTCCAGACAGGAAATCCACAAAGGCAAGAATTGATTCTCTGTATTCAGCCCTGCTAATTTTTTCTGCGCAAGGCGCTGAACAGAGCCCAATGTGGTAATCCAGGCATTCTTTCTTGGGCAAAACCCCTGTACAGGACCTGAACTTAAAGTATTTTCTCGAAAGAAACAGCGTGTTTCTCAGCGAATTGGGTTTCAGGTAGGGTCCGAAATACTTCGCTCCGTCCTTTTTTACGTATCTCACAACCTCGGGGTAAGGCCATTTTTCGCTTAGGTCTATTCTTATATAAGGAAATCTCTTGTCGTCTTTGAGAAGAACGTTGTATTTAGGCCTGTGAAACTTTATGAGGTCGGCTTCGAGAATAAGAGCTTCGCTCTCTGTTTTCAGCGTCAGAAAATCGAGGTCTCTCGCCAATTTAATTATTTGGGTGTTTTTGGTATTCTCTTCTTTGAAATAGCTTATGACGCGCTTCTTTAAACTCTTTGCCTTTCCTATGTAAACAGGTTTTCTCGCAATATCCCTGAAAATATAAACGCCGGGTGTATCCGGCGCGTTTACCGCCGTCTCTTTGAGTCTGTCTCTGATTGTCAAGGGCTAAAACGTCACCTGACTACCGCTATTCTCTTGATATCTTTTCCGTAACCTGTCTCCAGAACAAGATAGTATAGTCCTGAAGCCACAAAATCCCCGTCACGGTTCTTTCCGTTCCAAGAAAACGTGTGCCTTCCATCGTCTATAACGCCAATTTCATGAGACCAGACCATCGTCCCGTCGAGAGTGAAAACGTAAAAACTCGCATAAGTCCTGTCGAGGAGTATGTACTCAATTGTCAGTGAAGAAGCATCGGAAGGTTTGAAAGGGTTAGGATATAAAATTTGGATAGTGTTGTCTGTAACCGGTTCAACTTCGGGTGTCTGGCTGTGAAGCGCCGCGTATATATTAGCGACTCCCCAGCCAGTTGTGTCGTTCGGATTTTGATTTCTCGACGCGGTGGATTTCAGGGCGTTGATGACGTCTGAGAGCTTCCACGAGGGATGTGCCTGTAATAGAAGCGCAACGCCACCCGCTGTTACCGCCGTAGCGCTCGAAGTCCCTCCCGCGTAGCTGTAACCGCTGTCTCCTGAATTCGGTTCGAGAGTCAGCGCCCACCATGAAGCGGAAACTTCAGGTTTCCTCCTGCCGTCAAAAGTCGGCCCGCAAGCGCTCGCGTACCAGGTGTTGTTTGAAGAAGAGAGTCTCATGTAGTGGTTCCCGGAAGAATCTGTCCCTCCCAGGGAGAGAATAGAATCGGCGTCGGCGGGAGTCTTGATACATGTGTCGAGGTCAGGCTGTATCGCCGAGTTGAGCCACGTGATGTTGCTCATCGCTGTGACTACGACAATCCCTGCCCGTGCTGCTTGATAAGCAGCTCTCGAAGCGTAAGTCGTCTGACCGTTCATAGAGTTGTAAGACCAGTCCAGGGAGTCTCTGAAGACCTTGTAGGAAAGGCTCGAAGATATTATGTCCGCCCCCGCTGAATCTGCTCTTTCAGCGGCTAAAACCCACCAGTGCTCTTCGTGGACTACGTCGAGGTTGTTGCCGTCGTACCATTCGGTCTTGTATAGGCAAAAATCCGCGTTTTTCGCGGCTCCTATAAGCATTCCCGATTTGTCGCCCGCTATAAGCCCGAACATCCTCGTCCCGTGCCTGAATTCACCCAGGGGGTCAGGGTAATTTATCGTGTCTTGAGGGTCGCCCTGTGCCGTAGAGCGGTTTCCGTTGACGAAATCCCATTCATCTACTATTCTCATGCTGTCGCTTTGAGAGAACCTGTCGAGAGCTTCGTGCGTCCTGTTAAAACCGGAATCAAAAATTGAAACAATAACTCCTTCTCCCCTGTATCCTTCATCATGACATTGTTTAATTCCTAAAAAAGAAAGCTGGAACTCACTCGGACCATAAATGAGATCTCCGTCAAACGACTTAAAAACTTGAGTTTCATCGAGATCAGACTCCATGACATTCACTTTATCTACATAAACAACATAACTAAGGTCTTTTATACTTTCCAAAAGATTTGAGTCATCTGTTCTTATCACTGCTGAATTCAGCCATTTTGAAGTGCCGATAATATCTACGCCGACTGCTTCGACTTCTGACATATAGTAAGGGCTGACGGGTACATCGTCGAGTGTGACCCCTGAACCTCTTATGGTTCTCCTCCAAAGTGATCTTGGAGAAAGGTGGTTTTGAGCCTCTATCATGACGCTTTCTACCCCTCCTCTTCTGTCGATGTCTTTGTCCCTGAAAAAAACCCAGTAATCAGCGCTTTGTATGTAAAGTGGAAATAACAAAAGCAGAATTGACGTTAGTTTTAGCATATATCCTCCGGTTTATTTATTGAAGACCATTTTCATCAACGTCGGGACCAATGAAGATGTCATTTTAAAAAGGGCAGGCACAGACTTAATCAGTCCTAAAAGCATTTCATCCGCTGAAAATTTTTCTATGGTTTTGCCGTCCAGATTCTTTTTTGCCCAGTCAAAAACCGGCGGCATAATTTTTTTGTCGTTTGCTATATAGACGTTTCTCAAAAAAAGCCTCTGTTCAAACTGTCTTCCCTCACCGTGCCACCACGCTTTGTCGTATATATTAGAATCTTCGAGTTTATCCTTTTTTAGGAGTTTTGACGCTATTTCAGACGCAAGCCTCGCAGATGTGAGCGCAGGTCCTATTCCTCCTCCGCTCAAAGGATCTGCCAGTCTTGCGGCGTCTCCGACGAGAAAAACCCCGTTGGCGGAAAGTCTGTCCATCTTTTTTACCGGCACCACGCCGGCAGTTTCGGAAACTATTCCTGCGCTTTTGAAACTTCCGCTCAGCCAATCATCGAGCCTCTCCAAAGCAGTTTTGCCCCCGGCATCTCCCCTTATTCCAAGACCTATATTGGCGGAATGGTTTTCCTTTGGAAAACTCCAGGCGTATCCACCGGTGAACAGATCTTCATCAAGAGCCAAAAGAAGCGCTCCATCCTCTTCCATACCTGAAATATCGGCTCGGACTTCACAGCAGGAATAAATATCCCTCGGCGAAATGCTCGTGTCTATGCCCGCCATTTTGCCTACCATAGATTCAGGCCCGTCTGCGCCGACGACAATTTTCGCTTCTATTTCAACCGGTAATCCGTTTTTTTGCCCTTTCGCCCTCCAAAATCCATCTTTTTGCTTGAGTTCGTTTACAGTGCAGCCCAGAATAATTTCAGCGCCCGCTCTCGCCGCGAGATACCCCAGATATTGGTCGAACAATTCTCTGTTCAAAATTACGCCGTGGCCGGGAGAATTCAACCTCACCCTGTCGCATTTATAGTCAATTATGATTCTGTCTATCTCAAAAGAGACCAGGTTTTTAGGGATTTCACCGACGATATCCCTAATGGTCGGTAGGTCCAACCCCTCCGCGCATCTTATGTCCCCTCCTATTCTGTCCCTTCTCTCGACTGCCGTGACTTGAAAACCCTCCTGGGCTAAAAACCTGGCGGCGGTCGTCCCCGCTGGGCCGCATCCGACTACGAGGGCGTCAGTTTTTATCTTCATCTTTCTCTCCAAGTTTTATGGCACCCATTGGGCATACTTTGACGCAGTTCATGCAGAAAACGCATCTCTCATGTGAATAAAACAGTTTATCATTTTTCATCGAAAGAGCTGTCGGCTGACAGACTGCAACGCATCCCCCGCACAATTTGCACTTTGAATGTTCAATCAATATCCTTTTCATATTCACTCCGCGAGAAGTTCCGGCAAGTTTCTATCAACTGTTCTCAAATATACAAAATAAGCTATAACGGAAGGAATTATACTCAAAGTGAGCAGTATAATCAAAAGTAAAATTACCGGAAACGCGATTACACCGCCGGTGAGTATGTGTATAGAAGGCAAAAACTGTTCTATAAACTTGTCCAAAGCTTTTGAGAGCGCGAATCCCAGAGAATAACCTATAAGCAAATCCACAAAAGCAATTGAAAAAACCTGAAAAGAAAATATTTTCGTAAGATCAGAAGTTGAAGCGCCGAGAGCCCTTAAAACTCCTATCTGACCGGAACGCTCTGATATTCCTCTTGAAATAGTGTATATCGTGCTCGTCAGGGACGAGATGACGATTATCAGAGAGAAAGCGGTTATGCCGAAAGTTACAAGCCTTAAAAAAGTAGATGTTTTTTTGACAAGTTCGCTGTCGGTTCTCGCTTCAAAACCCATTTTTTCTATTTCCTCTACAACTTTTGAGACCTCAGAAGGCGACTCCACTGTCACTATCACTGAGGAATACTGCTGCGGCTTTTCGGGGTGGTAGTAGGAATTAGCCTCCCTGACAAACTCTGTCGGGACTCCGAGGGCGAGAAGCGACAGGTTGGATGATAGCCCGACGAGTTTTACCCTGAATAGCCTTGGCGGCAGGCTTTCTTCTGTTATAGAGCTTCTACCGACTTCGAGGTTTGCTTCAAAACCTATCACGGCTTCGGGGGTTATTCCGGGAAGTTTATTTGCCGGTGCCAGTCCCGCGTTGTAAAGATTTAGAAGTGAAGATGAAATCACCACGGGCAAAATCCTTGCTGAACTGTCGTAGAAACTCCGTTTAAAATGGAGTCTTGCGACAGGGTCGTCTATGTAAGAACTGTCAATTCCCTCTATAGTGACATCAGTGAAGTAATTGCCTTGAATCCCGGGGACGTGCCCTGATAAAGAAGCTGGGACTGTGCAGAATAGCTGTGAATCAATTGAGACTACTCCCTCTATTCGAAGAATTTTTACGGCCGCTTCGTAGTCGAGAATCGAAGAGTTTTTTTTGTCGATGGTGAAAAAACCGACCCTGTTGACGGCAGGAGACACGAGTATCTGACCGCTGGTGAGAGAAGACGAGAATATTTTCCCAAGCGCGGATTTGATGCCAAACCCGAGAGAGAGAAAAAGGAAGACAAGCGAAGTGCTTACAACAAGCATTGTGCTCGAATACAAAAACGAGGACCAGTGCCCGCTGTTCCAAAAAGAGAAAGCCCGGATTGAGTTCCTAAACTTCATCCACGACCTCCACTTTTTTATCTTGAACCAAAAAGACACAGTCCGGGTTCAAGGAAACATTGTGGACAACTGCAATAAATGTAAAAGGCTTTTCTGATCTCAGTTCACCGACAAGGTCGAAAAGAATTTTTGTGTTTTTCTCATCGAGGCTCGCCGTAGGCTCATCGCAGAGAAGTATCGAAGGAGAATTTATCAGCGCTCTGGAAAACGCCACCCTCTGTTTTTCTCCCCTTGAAAGCTTGTTTACGCTGTGGTTATAAACTTCTTCCAACCCAAGCCGCACAAGAAGCCATTTTGCCCTTTCATTAATCCTTTTATAAGGCAAATCCGTAAAAAGGGCCGGCAAGACTACATTTTCAAGAGCGGAGAGATTCCCCAATAAATGAAAATCCTGAAACACAAAACCAATCATCTTCTGCCTCATCAGAGACATCTCCCTGTTTCCGAGTTTTTTCACGTCTTTGCCGTCAATGAGAACTTCTCCGGAAAAATCCTTGTCTATCGACCCCAGAATTCTCAGCAAGGTCGATTTGCCGCTTCCGGAGAGGCCTTTGATGAAATATATCTTTTCTTTCTCGATTTTAAGATCAATATCTTTTAGGACCTCTAAAGTTTCGGAGGGGAGTTTGTAGCACTTTTTGAGGTTTTTTACATTTATCAGAGGTTCCAAAAAAACCGCCTGGAAATTGACGCGTGGACTTTTTTCGGATCCCATCCACTGAAAGATACTTTGGCTGAAATCTCCCCAGAATCCACTATTGCGAAAGCTTCCAAAACAAGGCTCTTTTCACCCATCACCCTCGCCGAGAAGCCTTGAACTTTTTCGGCTTTGACATCCTCCAAAAAAAGAGGCTTCAATTCCGAAGGGACCATGTCGAGTAGCGAGAAAACCGAACCCGGTATAAAAACCCTCACCCAGTCATTTTCTGAAAACATCTCCGACAATTTTTGAAAATTGTCCGATCTATGAAAAGGCCTGTCGTTTTCAATGATCCCTTTTAGTATTGTGTAGGACGAGCTTCCGGAATAGACATACGCCCTGGAATCCACAAGGGTATAGCCTCCCGTTTCCCTGTTAAGGTCGTCGCGGAATATCACCATTTTCTCGACAGTGTCTTTTAGGCTTTCAATTCTAGAGGGAAAAGCGGTGTCAGAGATAAACATGAACTTAATCTCTCCATTTACCGGGTTGAAGCCTAAAAAACAGAAAGCCCAGGGTTTTTGAATTCTCTGGGGTAACGGCCAACCCATTCTATTTATCAATACTTCTCTCAACACACCGTAATACTGATCCGAGACTTCATCGGGTGTTTTTTGTGTGACTTCAAAATACAGCATAACACCTTCTTGAACATTCTCTCCGTAAGGCGTAAAAGTCTTTTGAATGCAACCCGTTGAATAAAAGATATAAAACCCTAAAAAAACAAAGAAAACTTTCTTCATATCAGCTCCTTGATTTCAGGATTATAAGATTTTTTAATCTATATATTAAGTCCTTTTTATCTAAAATCAAAAAAATGCTTTATTATGTTTGATTTTGAAAATACGACGCTATTAATTATGTGGTTTTAACGAGATCTCAATGATCTACCAATTAAGGTATTGAATATCCAAAAAAAATCAGCTTGAACATAAATTTTCTGTATATTAGAATGTTTGCTTAAATGAAAATTAGAAGAAGAAACTTTATTCAATTTTACCTTTATCTCGCCGCAGATTTATTGACCATTTTTTTTTCATTTGTCCTGGCGTATTATGCCAGATTCAATTTCATAAAATTTCATCTGGTACCTGGTTTTAAACCTTTTTTTGAAATCTATTTAATGGCTTTCTTCTTCACAACATTTTCTTATCTTTTAATATTCTACCTTCTCGGACTGTACGATACTCAGAAAAAACACTACATTATTGATGAATTTTATGACATAGCCAAAGGAATCCTTTTCGGAACAGCCCTTGCTCTTCTGCCTGCCTTTTTTTACAGAACAGGAAGCTTCTCGAGACTTGTCCTTGTCATAGGCGGGACGATTTCTTTCTTTCTCATCAACCTCAACAGGGTTCTCATATACATAATCCTCAGATATTTCAACAAAAAAGGAAGAGGCGTAATCAGGACAGCAATTGTCGGAAGCGGAGAACCGGCAAAAACCATTTTAGAAATGCTCAACAGAGACAAAGAATTCAAGTTAATCGGTCAGATCGCTGGAATAAATGACATGTCCTTAGAAAATGTAAAACTCCTCGGATCAAGCGAAGACATACGAACGATAGTCAAAGAAGAAGGAATTGACATGCTCGTCATGGCATTCCCTCTCAGAAACTCGAGCGACGCGACCAACATAATAAGGAGCTGTGCTAATCTCGACGTCCAGCTCAGGTTTCTTCCCGACATACACGGCCTTGTTTCGAGCAGAATAAAATTTTTTGAAATCGGCGGCCTTCCTCTTCTCGGCCTAAGAGTTTTCCCCCTGACAGGCATCAACAAGTTCATTAAACGTTTCCTCGACATAACGGTTTCAACAGTGGGACTAATATTCACCTCTCCTTTGATGCTTCTTACCGCCTTAGGTGTAAAATTGACTTCCCCCGGTCCCGTCTTCTATCGGCAAGAAAGAGTTGGAAAAGACGGAAAAATCTTTATAATGATAAAATTCAGATCAATGAAAAAAGACGCGGAAAAATACACAGGTCCCGTGTATGCCCAGAAAGAAGACTCTCGCAAGACCAGATTTGGTTCTTTTATCAGGGCGGCAAGCATTGACGAACTCCCACAACTTTTTAATGTCATCAAAGGCGATATGAGCTTGATAGGCCCCAGGCCCGAACGAGAGATTTTCGTCGAGAAATTTATAGAAGAAATTCCAAGATATAACGAGCGACACCGTGTAAAACCCGGCATCACCGGCTGGGCTCAGGCAAATGATTTACGGGCAAATTCGTCCATCGAAGAACGTGTTGCCTATGACTTGTATTATATAGAAAATTGGTCCTGGGACTTCGACATTAAAATCATGCTCAGAACAGCTTTTACAATATTTTTCCATAAGAATGCTTATTAATGCATAATCTGAAATTACAAAAAAAAAAATAATGAAATACAAACTATGTCAAGTTATAAACCACGCCAAAATTGCCGGAACAGAAAAGCACGTCTTGCTTTTATCAACAAATCTTTCAAAAAACGATTTTATATGCACTGTCTGTTCTTTCGAATCAGGTGAATTGATAAATCATTTAAACGAATTACAGATCAAAACCAAAACAATACAAAACAAAAATAAATTGATTCACTTTTTATGTTTAGTTAGATTCTTAATGACCAATGAATTTGATTTAGTCCATTGTCATTCTGGCGGATACGGATGCATAGCAGCCAAAATTGCGGGAAT
>JAFGON010000097.1 GCA_016926475.1 candidate division WOR-3 bacterium
AGCTATGTGCGGACGGGATAACCGCTGAAAGCATCTAAGCGGGAAGCCTCCTTCAAGATGATATCTCCCGTCCGTCCTTCGGGACGGGCTAAGGTCCCCGGAAGACTACCGGGTTGATAGGCTACAGGTGTAAGCACAGAAATGTGTTCAGCCGAGTAGTACTAATAGACCGAGAGACTTGACACACATATAAAATAACACAGCTTCTATATTGACTTAAATTAAAAATTCCTCGGTGGCTATGGCGGAAGGGAAACACCCGTTACCATTCCGAACACGGCAGTTAAGCCTTCCCGCGCTGATGGTACTTCAGTGGCAACGCTGTGGGAGAGTAAGGCGCCGCCGAGGTTTTTTTATTTTTCCCTCTTTCATGCCCACATTATATTGAGTATAAAAATTTTCTTGACACTAAAATTATTGGTGTTATAAGTTTATTAATAACTGAACGAAAGAAGGAGGGAAAATGAAAAAAATCACACTGGCGGCGATTATATTGACCGCGCTATCAATTCCAGCTTTTTCTCAACTCTCGCTCCCGATTCATTTCGGAGTCAAAGCAGGTCTCGCACTCGCCAACGGATACGGTGAGGATATCCCAGACAGCATGAGCGGATGGAAGCCTGGATTTTACGGCGGAGCATATGCCAACTACGGATTCACGCCAATGATGGCAGTTCAGGGCGAACTCCTTTTCACCCAAAAGGGAGTTAAATACGACGAAGATAATTATTCGGGTTCTTCCACATTGAATTACATCAACATACCCATTCTTCTCAGGTTCAACGTACCCAACCTCGTGTTCGGACTCTCTTTCCTCGGCGGTGTAGACATGGGGATAAACGTAGGCGCCACCTGGGAATCTGAAGCAAACGGCGTCAGTTCAAGCGGAGACATTGAAACCATAAACACGTTTGATCTCGGCGCTGCAATTGGAGCTGAGGCTTGCTATCAACAGTTCCTGTTTGAACTCAGGTACGTGCACGGCCTTACAAACGTAAATGAAGAAGTAAACGGTGTACAGCCAGACGCGAAAAATATGTGCATCTGCGCTGGAATCGGCTACCAGATAATGTAAGGGAAATTTTTCTATAAAGAAAAAGCCGCTTTTCGAAGCGGCTTTTTTTGTATGAAAATGATCACGGAAAATTCTGTTAAAAACGCTTATACTAAAATCAAAAGCCGAATAGAAAGGAAAATCGCCGACTTTAAAAAAACAGGAAGGTCGGAAGAAAATGTAATTTTCAAGGAACTTGTCTTTTGCATCCTCACTCCACAGTCTTCAGCCAAAAGGTGCTGGAGCGCTGTTGAATCTTTGGATAAGGATGGTTTGCTTTACGATGGAGGACAGAAGGATATTTCTGAACTGCTCGTAAAAAAAACGCGTTTTCACAACTGCAAGTCCCAAAATATAATTTTGGCGAGAAGAATGCTTGAAAAGCCAGGGTTTAGCGGAATTCTGTACATAGATGATGATTTTGCGATGAGAGATCAGCTGGTCTCAAACGTAAGAGGGTTTGGGTTTAAAGAAGCAAGCCATTTCATGAGAAATATTGGCAGAGGGGAAAAGGTCGCAATTCTCGACCGACATATATTAAGATGCATGATGGCTTTAAAAGTTATGGACAAGCTTCCCGGAAGTATGAGTAAGAAAAAGTATCTTGAAACGGAAACTATGTTCTCTGACCTTTCCCAGAAATTATCCATTCCCCTTCCACATCTCGACTTGGTGTTGTGGTATCTCTCCACGGGTGAAATTTTCAAATGAGATTTATATTTTGCCTGACTGTTTTGACCGTATCGATTTGCTCTGTTGCCCATGGTGATACATACGAAAGCTTCGACGGCTGGAGAAGGTTTAAAACCGCTGAATACTTTTGGGGCAAGGGTTTTTCGAGGTTGTCCTTGTTTGAAATTTCTTGGGGTAAAATTGACCATAAATTAGGCCGAGGATTAGGCGTTCTGGATTTGTTTTGGCTTGATGAAAACCAAGAAGCTACAAATACAGATGCCGCATATGTTTTCCTGCCCCTTCAGTTGTACGCGGCTTTTCCATTGGGGGAGACACCGAGGTTTAAAACTTACGAGAGCGGCCCCGGAAAAATAGTCATAATCCCGAGAGAAGGGATGTTTCAATACACGGCGTGTTTTTTCTTTAACGCGTCGTTCTCGTTTGTTTCATTTTGCGACCATTTTAAAGAATTCGCTTTAAGCTATAGATTCTCCGCGGCTTTTGAAAAATCGCTTCCCTTCCAAAATTTTGTGTGTCTCGAAGCTGGTCTCTTTGGTCTGTTTTTGCCCAATAAACAAAAAAACGAAAATTTTTTGTACGCAGGGATATCAATTGGCGTGTTGTCAAATTGGAAGAGAATTGATATATAGAACTTATGAAAATTTGCCTGGCGCAACTAAACCCCTGCGTAGCCGATTTTGAAGGGAATTTCGAGAAAGCGAAAAAAGCTTTCTCAATCGCAGGATCCCAAGGGGCTGACCTCATAGTCTTTCCGGAACTTTACGTCACGGGGTATCCTCCAAAAGATCTTCTCGAAGACGAACGTTTTCTCCGAAAAATAGAGGTTTTCAACGAAAAGTACAAAAAACTTGGTGCTGGTTATGGAGGGTTAGCTGCTGTCCTTGGGACTGTCACCAGAAACAGAAGCGGAAAGGGCAAGAGGCTTTTCAACTCAGTTCTGGTCGTGGCGAATGGAGAAGAAATTTTCTTTCAGGCAAAATCACTGCTTCCTTTCTACGACGTGTTCGACGAAGGCAGATATTTTGAACCTTCAGAACAATCCGAGATTCTGGTTTACAAAGACAAGAAAATCGGTCTGACCGTTTGTGAAGACGCGTGGTCTGAATCAGGTCTTTGGGGCGACAGCGTTCTTTATGATAAAAACCCCGTAAAAGAGCTTAAGAGCAAAGACGCAGAACTGATAATAAACATATCTGCCTCTCCGTTTTCTGCGGGGAAAACTTTATTGAGAAAAAAAGTTTTCGGTGACCTGGCAAAAAAATACGGAATTTTATTCATGCACGTAAACCAAGTCGGTGCAAACGACGAGTTGATTTTCGACGGAAACAGCTCTGTGTTCGCTTGTAGTTCTGACCCGGTTTTAACCCTCGCGTCTTTTGAAGAAGAAATCGGATTTTTCGACACGGATGATATATCCGGAGTTGAAAAAAGCGTCTTATTGTCCGAGACCGAAGAAATTTTTACGGCACTTAAGCTTGGTGTCAAGGATTACTTCCGAAAATGCGGTTTTGAGAGAGCGGTAATAGGGCTGTCGGGAGGCATTGATTCCGCGGTGACTGCCTGCATAGCCGTTGAAGCGCTCGGAAAAGATAATGTCGTCGGCATCACCATGCCTTCTAAATACTCTTCTGAAGGCAGCGTCGAAGATTCAAGGATATTGGCTTCAAACCTCGGAATAAAGTTTCACGAAATAAGCATAGAAGAGATCTACGATTCCTACCTTGCTTCTCTTGACCCTTTTTTCAGCGGAAAAAAATTCGACTCTACCGAAGAAAACATCCAGGCGAGAATAAGAGGTAATCTGCTCATGGCCTTTTCGAACAAATTCGGATCCATAGTCCTTTCGACAGGAAACAAAAGCGAACTCGCTGTCGGCTACTGCACCTTGTACGGAGACATGAGCGGGGGGCTGGCTGTTCTTTCTGATGTCTTTAAGACGACCGTTTACCAACTCTCAAACTACATAAACAGAACCGCTGAAATTATACCTCAAAGCATAATAGAAAAGCCGCCTTCGGCTGAATTGAGACCCGCTCAGAAAGACCAGGACACTTTGCCTCCTTACGAAATACTCGACGATATATTGAAGTGTTATTTGGAAGAGAAAATGAAACCGGAAGAAATCGCCGGGAGAGGTCACAAAAAGAAGACGGTTGAATGGGTTCTCCAAAGAGTTTTCCAGAACGAATACAAAAGACAACAAGCCGCTCTGGGTTTAAAGATTTCGGAAAAAGCTTTCGGCTTCGGACGAAGAATGCCGATAGCGGCAAGATATTTCAATATTTAGGAAAGAAAAGAGGAGGGATTGATCCCTCCTCTTTTTGTTCAGTTCAATATGCTGAATTTCTGAGAATAGTTATTTATTGGAGTATTCAGCAGCATGATATAAGTTCCTGAAGAAATATCATCATTTAGATAATCCCAGCAAAATGAATTTTCACCTTGGTTGAATTTACCTTGATAAAGTGTTTTTACAATTCTGCCGGTCAAGTCAAAAATCATGAGTTTACCCATGGTTTGAGAGGGAAAGTTCAAGGTGAACATCATCTGGTTAAAACCTGCGTGAACTTCGATCACCGGCAATGATATCTCTTCAATTGATGAGGCGTAACTAGCTCGATCATACCATATGTTGTCATTAGCGTATTCACGGTAGATTAAATACATTCCACCCCCTAAACCGGTTAAAATGTAACTACCCTGGGCGGTGGTCTCTCCGGTAGCACGGTGGTCATTTTTATAACCTAAATTATTCCAGCTGGCGGACTGGGAATATTTATAGCCGGCCATAACCGAGTCTGCTCCAGACCATTTTTGGGTCACATAGCCCACGAACTGGTCTGATGTCCCGCAGCGGGTACAGGCGACAAAGGGATGAATTGCATGGTTGTCTCCCACCAGGAAATGAGAAGGAGCGCTGAAAGATTGACCTCCGTCTGAGGATACAATTTCCCAGGACCTGGTGGCAGAATTGTTGTTCAGCCCATCCTGGTAAACTACGGCCACATAATTAGTGGGATAAGAATTATACCGTGCAGAGGCGATGTAGACATCATAGTACAAATCTGTAATATTATTAGGATACTGAAATCCTCCAACCGATGTAAAATAATTAATATACCTGGCCACGGAAAGGTCATTATCACTAGCGTCATGCCAGAGAAGATAAGCCTGATCATCCGGTCCAGCACAGAGGTCAAAGCCGGTGGCTTCCTTCTGAGTGGAAGTGACTATTCCGGATGACCATGTAGCTCCACCGTCTGCAGATGATCGTCTACTCAAGAAACAAGATGTAGCAGATGAAGGATATGAGTAAACCAAATATATATGAGGATTGGCTTCATCGGTAATATCCATTTCAACATGTTTTATATCTGTATGATTGTCGAAGTAGTACCATTCACTAACAGACTGGTCTAAATTTACCCTCCTAAACATGCAAACGGTATCATTTGCATGGACGTAAACAATGGTCAGATGGTAGTGTAAATTCTTCTGTGTAAATGAGGCAAAAAGTGTTAAATGACTTTTTGCCTTATTTAATACGAACAGGAGGATGAAATGG
>JAFGON010000098.1 GCA_016926475.1 candidate division WOR-3 bacterium
AATCGTGTGTGAAGTCGGCAGGCCGAGGATTTCAGGGTCTATTGATACAGAAGTCACCCGCCAGTTTTTTTTGTCTTTAAAACGGCCGAGAAGAATTTTCCTTATTTCAAGAAGGGCTTTCTGCCTGAATGCTTCATTGTGGACGAGAAGGGGAAAGCTTCTGATTTTTGGTATGCCCTTCAGTTCAACTCTTGTCCCTCCAGACACGCTGACGTTTACGTCCTGTCTTGTCGCTCCTATGCCGGTTCTCACTTTTCCAGTGCTTCTGGTCAAAAACCTGACGTATTGACCGGCTTCGACTACTTCGAGAGGGTTGAGCATATCTGGGTAGGTGACGGTTTCGACAAGAGGCATTCCGAGTCTGTCGGTTGTGAATATTCTGTCGTGCCTGAAATCCGAAACCTCTCTGCAGGAATCTTCTTCTAGGCTGAGTTGAATGATTCTCACGTCCTTGTTTTTAAGAGGTATTTTGCCTTCGATACCCACTATAGCGGTTCTCTGAAAACCTGTTGGAATGCTTCCGTCCAAGTATTGTTTTCTTGTTATGTGAAGCTCTCCGACAATGCTCGTGTTGAGAAGGCAAGCTATCTCGAGGGCTATGTCAAGGGCCTGAAGGTTTACGGGAAAAGGCGGAGTGTCGTCTATTTCATAAGTGCATGTAGTCTCTTTTCTGATTCTGTAGACAATTCTTTTTCTTGTCTTGAACTCCATCAGAGCGGTTCCGTCGTATTCCCCCAGTTCGCTCAGAGTCGGGCGCATGTGCCTTATAACTTCGGCTTCAAAGTCTTCTGGCTCAAAATAGATTCCCGCCGGGCATCTGCAGAAGAGTTTTTTTGCTGTGAGAAGTTGTTGGTGTATTTCAAGTCCGCATTTAAAACCCAACGAAGAATATGTTTCGTTCCCGGCGCTTTTATACGGGACGAAACTTATGAGCTCTCTTGTCTTCTTTTGATTTTCTGTTCGATTAGAATATTCTTGCATAATTTTAATTGCCATTATAGGATTTTTGACTATATATCAATTTGATTGACAAAGCAAATTTATTTAGACGAAGGGGTAAAAATGAGAAAAAACCTGTTCTCTGCTTTGGTGACGTCAATTCTCTTGTCAGTTCCCGTTTTGCTTTCAGCCGGAGTATGTATACCTGGGCTGGGTTGTTTTTCGGGAGTTGAAGGATGTGAAATAACAACCCCCTGGTATAATCCGGGATACCTTGTCACTTATCAACTGGCGATTGAAAAGAACGCTGTGGGAGCTGAGTTCGGTGAAAGATACCCCGGAACAGATCGTTGGGGATTTTTGCACTACCGGCTTGGTGAGAATTTTTTAGGTTTCGCGGCGAACAGAAAACAGTACCTCGGCGGATATCCTTTTGACACAACATATTTTAGACCGAGAATAACCGTCGGTCCGGATGTTTTTCCATACATGCTGGATTCTTTTAAACCACCGACATACATAGCCGATTTTATTTTTGCCAGAAAAATGTTCGGAGGCGGAGGAGGCCTGAATCTTCATTTCGGTTCTCAATCAAAAGAAAGCGAATACGATTATTTTTTCACTCAGAGTCACGTAAAAGCTGAGCCAGATGCGAACTCTCTGGGCGGTATTTTTGGAGTTGACAACAAAAACTATTATTTGACCGTAAGCATGGATTATCTCTCATGGAATTCCCTGTTTGAAGTGATTGATTCTTTTGGCGACACGGTTTCTGCGGATTTCACAAATTCATATTCATCGGCCTCTGTGAATCTGCAGTACAAAAAGTGGACTGATCAAACCAGATATTTCACGCTTCCGACAATTTCGTTCACATACGACAGGGCGAACGAGAAAGTTTCTTCAGCCTTGATGGGACTTCCAATCGACCCGGAAAACCGGAGAAACAAGTATTCCATCACCGCGGGGGTGGCTTTTGACGACATGGGTGTCCCAAATTCATTCAGCGCTGGAGTCAATTTCGTCTACACCAAGACTGTGAACGATTTTAAGACCGATACGGTTTTCACTGACGTTTCCGCGGACACACTTATAAGACGGCTTCCGGGAAAAGCTGAAATAGAAGAATACACATTTCCCCAGGTCTATATTTCGGCCAACTTCTTTATCTGGAAGTGGCTCAGCGCGAACACTTCCGTGAATCATTCACTGAAGTATGTAGTAGAAGATGTTGAAAGGTCAAACGTCGAATACGACGGAAGCAATTATCAGATCGTAAAAAATGAAAATCAGACAACTCGCTGGGAGAGGGATTTGACCTTTGACCTTGGAGCTGAAATCACCATACACGAAGATCTGAAAATAAATTTTAAAATAGACGACTTGGCCCTTTTCAACGTACCTTACTTGGTTTCGGGCGACAACAGTTTTGAAGTGATCACGAAACTGACGGTCTGGTACCAGTTCTAAATTCATTAATGATTCATGCCCTTGGTTGTTTTTTATTGACTTTTTGTGTTTTCTCCGAGGGCACGGACCCTGAATTTTTGGATCAATACCATTGGATCGTAAAAAATATAGCTGAACGGAACCTTACACCTGAAGAAAGTCTTATAGTATTTAATTCCGTAAAATACCCGGAAATTTCAGCGGAACGATTTAATTGGTCACAGCCGATCCCCGAAGAAATTTGGAAAAAATACGTTATCTACCCGAGATTGTCACAGGAACCTCTTGAAGATTACAGGCCGTTTTTCTTTGAAATCCTTGCCGACAGCCTCGATACATGCCAAAACGCGCGAAGCGCTGTGGAGGCGATATTCAGATGGTCTTCGTCTGTCATAAAATTCAGGCAGACTTCGAGAAGGGACCAGGGGCCTCTTGAGACGTTCTATTCGGGGTACGGAAGGTGCGAGGAGCTTATGATATTCTCAGCTTCGATCTGCAGGACTTTTGGAATTCCCGCGAGAGAAGCTTTCGTTCCTTACTGGTCTTTCACGGACAACAACCACGCCTGGACAGAGGTCTTCATAGACGGCGACTGGCACTACATAGACGAAGGAGCCACTCTCGACAGGGCATGGTTTTCGGATTTTCTAGGGAAAACAGCATTGGTCCTTGCTGTATCTCCAGGTTTTGACGAAGGAGAAGATGTTATAAAAACATACAACGACGCGTCTTTGGTCAACGTCACGGGAAATTACGCACATTCGGGGATACTCACTTTTTTCGTCTCTGACGAAAGCGCTCCTGTTGAGAACGCGAAACTATCTTTGATGTCGTATAATTGGGGCGCTTTACGGGAGATTGCAAGCGGATTCACCGACTCTGACGGAGCATTTAGTATAAGATGCGGGCTTGTATCCGTTTTTGTCCTTTGTTCCTATAACGGAAAAACCGCCACCGGTGTTTTCACACCCGTCAGGGACGATACTGTCACATGCCTTCTCGAGCTTGGACTGGCGAATGATTTGGATGTTTCGTTTTTGATGAAGGTCAAATGATGGTTTTTTTGCCCCTATGCTTAGCGTTCGCACTGATCTCTACTCAAATCGAAGACGATATTATCGCAAGGGCGGGTGGAAAAGCCCCTCAAATAATAAGGACATACAACGCTTTAGAAGATTCTCAAGAGAGGGAATTCGCTCTGCAGCATATCCAAATCCTCGGGACTATAGACCTGTTGGAATTCGATTCGGCTATGTTTGTCCAGAACCTGCATAGTTCATGCGGATTTCTCGATTCAATGGCTGTATCTGACACTCTTTTCTTGAAATATCTCCTCGACTACAGAATATATTTTGAACCTCCATCGAATTACAAGCCTCTTTTAAATGACATTTTCAGAGGCTTAGCTGAAGCTTCAAAAAATCCTGCTGAAACGGCGGTCGCGATTGACGAATGGGCTGACCTGAGTATAATTTCTGATTCGACGAGGCTTTTATCCCCAGGAAGGTCTGTGATGAAAATATTCACAGAAAGAACCGCGTCGAACATCGAGAGGTCTATTTTTCTCGCTGCGGCGATGAGGTCATTGGGGATTCCTTCAAGGCTCGCCTTCCTTCCCGCAGGAACTTTGTCAAAACAGCCCTATTCATGGTTGGAATTTTATTCAGACGGCGGTTGGCTGCCTTTTTATCCCGACAATCCGGATATGACCGGAAACTTCGGTTACGTCGATGAAAAACACGGAGTTAGTATCGTATATTCCTATTCTGCAAACGGAACCGAAGAAAGAACTGCCGCTTACGCTAATAGTCCCAAAACCGTATTCTTAACGGGAAGTTTGGTTTCAGAAAACGACGCTGAATTCTCGGTCAGCGCAATTTGTTCCGGAACTCTAAAACCTCTTGATTTCCTCGATTTCAAAACGGATTCTTCAGGGGGGATTTTCTTTTCGATAGGGGAGGGAGATTATTATTTCGTAACCGGCGCCAGAGACGAAGATGGTTCAGCTCAGGTGGACATCTTCGGTTTTACCGTCGGAAAAGAGGATACGGTTTTTCTGTCGGTTGAAAACCCAGTGTTGACGGAAAACTTCGCATACCAATACATGACATCAGCCGTTTTCGATTATTTTAAATCTTTGTACTCACAATCTCCCTGCATCATCCTTTTGGGCGATAAAAGATCCGAACCTTATCGGAGGATGAGCGCTGAAATAGAGCGTGAAATACCGGATGTTAAACTTTATTTTGCAGATTCATGCGGGTTTGCATTTATCGAAAATGATGTTGTTGGAATCGACGGGGAGGCACCGATAGTTATCGGTTTGTCTTCAGATAATGAAAACTCTTTTTTCATCAGCGGGTACTACATCGACATAACTCGCCGTTTAAAGCTATGGCTTGAGAGAATCGAGGAGGATTGATGAAACTTTTCGTGACCGGAGGATGCGGCTTCATAGGTTCAAACTACATAAGGAAAAGGTTCGAGGAAAAACCTTTGGATGAGATCATGAACTATGACCTTCTCACCTACGCCGGTAACCTCGAAAACCTTGAGGAAGTCCAAAGATCCCCTCTTAAATACAGTTTTGAGAGAGGAGACATCTGCGACAGGGAAAGAGTTTTAAAGCTTTTGAAAACTTTTAAACCGGACGTAATCGTCAATTTCGCCGCCGAAAGCCACAACAGTTATTCGATTTTGAACCCCGGTGTTTTTTTCCGCACAAACACTCTTGGAACTCAAAACCTTCTCGATTGCGCGAGGCTTTCGGGGGTAGACAGGTTCCACCAGGTTTCTACCTGCGAAGTTTACGGCGACATGAGTCTTGAAGACGACAGCGCTTTTACTGAACGGTCCCCATACCAGCCAAAAACCGTCTACAACGCTTCCAAGGCTTCCGCTGATCACGCTGTTCGCGCTTACCACAACGTCTTTGGGTTGAACACGACAATTTCAATTTGCAGCAACAACTACGGACCTTACCAGTATCCGGAAAAGTTGATACCGCTTTTTTTGACCAATATTTTCGAAGGAAAAAAAATGCCACTCTACAAGAGCAGTTCCAACAAAAGAGAATGGCTTCACGTAGACGATCACTGCCGGGCGATAGATATGATTATCGCAAACGGCGTAGTTGGAGAGACTTACAACGTTGGAAGTTCTGTTGAAAAGAGCATAGAAGAAATCGCTGATTTGCTGATAGAGCTTACCCAAGCTTCAGCGAAATCCAAAAACTATGTAGATGACAGACCGGGGCACGACAGAAGATACCTCCTGGACAGCGGGAAAATTCGAAGAGAACTCGGATGGGTGCCCGAGAAGAGTTTCGAAGAAGGCATAAAGAGCACTGTCGAATGGTACAGGGCAAACACCGGTTGGTGGAAAAGTGTTAAGGACAAAAAGCCGGTTGACGAGACATCATGGTGAAAATGCTTTTTTCATAACCAGGACATCGTTCTCTTTTCCTTCTTCCCAGACTTTGAAGTTGACCTTTGAAAGAGATTCGGCCATTTCTTTCGAGTATTCCGGAACCATCATTGAGATGTAATCTTCCCCTGAATTTCCAGCGATTAGAGAAACAGCGGGAAGAATTGACATCGAATAACTGCCTGTCGGCTCGAGAGGGGTGAATATGTCCTTGAAGGCGTGTTTTGGCTGGATGAAGTATTTGTCCTCGAACCTGAACAGCTTTGCTTTTTTTTTCAAAAAACCGGAAGTGTCACCGCATTTTTTGACGAATTCCCAACCCAGAGGTATGTGGTCGTTATAACCGCATTTCTCTACAAATAGTTCGAAATCTTCTGAAATCGAGACAGAATCCTTCCCGCATGGTTTGAATTTTTTGCTTTCAGATGATATTGATGTGAAATATTCGGCAGCGGCAAAACCGTCTCTTGTCGTGAGAGAAAGAGATTCTTCGTTCAGGTAATACGTGGCGAACTCTGCTGATTGTATCTTGCCCGAAGAGAGAATCTGGCGGACCTTTTCCGCCGTGAAATCATAGAGAATTCTGCCCCAACCCCGGCCTTGAGAATTTTTGTGGACTCTCAACCCTTCAAGCCAGAGGGTCTGACATGGGTAAAAAGAAATTTTTACTGTGCCGATGACTTTGTTTTGTGTCTCGAGAACCCATAAATTGCCGTCTTTCAGCCATTCATCGAAAATTTCATCGAGGAAGTCGTGGCCTTCCCAGGTGTTTTCAGAAATGTCCGCGATGAAAGGCATGTCTTCTTTTCTGCATTCTCTTATCAGGAAATCTTTGTCCATGGCGCCTCCAATTGAGGGTAATTTATCAGATTGACTTAAATTCAACAAGGTTTTTTGATTTTTTCTTGACATGACAAATCAATTAAGTAAAATAAGACAGACTTGGGTCCGTAGCTCAGTCGGTTAGAGCATCTGACTCATAATCAGGTGGTCGTAGGTTCGAGTCCTACCGGGCCCATTGACAATT
>JAFGON010000099.1 GCA_016926475.1 candidate division WOR-3 bacterium
CAGATAAAGGTTATTAAGATCTCGTTGTGCTTCTTCTTGAAAAATGGGCCGATGTCAACGCAAAAAACAAAGTCGAAAATACTCCGCTTATGTTAACCGTGGACAAAGGATTTATAGAAATTGCTGAACTGCTTTTCCGCAAAGGCGCGGATGTCAAAGCTGAAAACCAAAAAAAGGGAACACTCCTTTTAAATTGGCGAAGATGAAGAGACCGAAAATACAGTTGCTTTGTTTAAGTCACGGTCATAATTACTTCTTTGACAACATCCTGGATTATATACAGCGGCAATAATATTTGGCAAATCAAACCGTGAAGGCAGACCGGATTTTCTTTTTCAAATGAATTTAAAACATTCTTCGCTCTAAGTTAGTTTAATATCACTTTTTGTTTTTTATCCAGATAATGATTTTATGTTATGTAAATATACACATTTACGAATCATAATATAATTAACTGAAATAATTATTGACATGATACTGAAAATATGTTAGTGAAGTCTAATATGGAAGAGAGAAAATTTCAGATTACTTTGAGCTCGAGTTTAGAGGATTATTTGAAGACGATATTCGAAATTTGTAAAAAAAACGGCAAGGTAAGAATAACTGACATAAGCAACGAGCTAGACGTTGAAAAACCCTCTGTGACATTTGCCATAAAAAAACTTAAAAACCTAAAACTTGTAGAACATGAAAAATACGAAGATATAACTCTAACTGAAAAAGGGAGAATTAAGGCAAACCAAATCCTGTTTCGTCACAACATATTGTACAGAATTTTGCACGATTTTCTGGGGACACCCCATAAATTCGCTGAAAAAGACGCTCACAGAATAGAACATGTTTTGAGCGAAATTTCTCTTGATAGACTTTCATTGTTCGTTGACCTCTTCGATAAAAAAAACGGTATTGATATAGGAAAATGGCAAAAGTTTTTTGAATCTTATGTCAAAAAAGCAGAAATTGAAAAATCATAGAAGAAAAAAAATTTTAACCATAATGTTAGTCCCGTCTAATATAAAACACGAAGAGGCAATTTTTTTTGCCGCAATGTTAGTTAAAACTAATATTTATACAACAGGAGGAAAATTGATCGGAAAAATCGGTGATTTATCCATCGGCGAAAAGGCAGTCATAGTCGGTTATGAAAAAAAAGGTGAAAAATACAGACAAAAACTGCTTTCAATGGGGCTTACGAAAGGAACTGTGTTGACCCTTTTGAAACGCGCTCCTCTCGGGGACCCCGTGGAAATTTCAGTGTTGAATTACAAACTTTCACTGAGAAAAGATGAAGCGGATATTTTGATCTTGGCCGGAGAAAATTACCATGAATGACACCATTGCAATAGTAGGAAATCCAAATTGCGGAAAATCAACGCTTTTCAATGGCCTCACTGGCGGGAACATCAAGACCGGAAACTGGCCCGGCGTTACGGTTGAAAAGAGAGAAGGAAGTTTTAAAAAAGACAAAATCGCGGTCACGGTCGTCGACTTGCCTGGAATATACTCGTTTTCCGCGCATTCAGAAGACGAAAAGATCGCAAGAGACTATATTTTGAGCGGAGAGTCGAACATCATCATAAATATCGTCGACGCGACAAACCTTGAAAGAAATCTATATCTGACGACCCAACTCATCGAGATGAAAATTCCTGTTTTACTTGTCCTGAACATGATGGATCTCGCTGAAAAACAAAAGATGGAAATAGACATCAAAGGTCTTTCAAAATTGCTCGATTTACCCGTTATGGCCATCAGCGCCGTTCAACAAGATGATATAGCAAAAGTTAAGATTGAAGTTATGAAAAGAATCTCAGACCCAAAAGTATCAAATGTCGAAGTGGAATATCCAAACGAAGTTGAATCAGTGATATCGAAATGGCAGGAAAAAACAACCAAAACATCCATGGCTATGTCTATTGACTCGAGGTGGATTGCCTTAAAACTCATGGAAAACGATGCATGGCTGAAAAGAAAAGTGTTTGAAAACGACGGTTTTACCGAAAGAGAAATACTCAAAGAGCAAAGCAATATTGAGAACATATTAAAAGATACACCAGATGTAATTTGCGCGGATCACCGTTATGGATTCATACATGGAATATCTAAAAAAGTTTTAAAAAGAGCTGAGCCACAAACGACATTCACCGAAAGAATTGACGGGATTGTTTTGAGCAGGTTTTGGGGTATACCCGTATTTCTTGCGGCGATGCTTGTCGTCTTTTGGACGACAATAACAATAGGCGGAGCTTTTATAGATTTTTTTGATATTTTGTTCGGGACTGTATTCGTCGATGGATTGGGCACCGTTTTAGATAAAATCGGGACTCCCTCTCTGCTGACGACTTTTTTGGCAAACGGTGTCGGCGGAGGAATTCAAATAGTCTCAACTTTTGTGCCAATAATATTTTTCATGTTCTTGATGCTTTCAATCCTCGAAGACAGCGGTTACATGGCAAGAGCCGCTTTTGTTATGGACCGTTTTCTGCGGTTTATCGGCTTGCCCGGGAAATCGTTCATCCCGTTGCTCATAGGTTTCGGTTGCACTGTTCCCGCTGTAATGGCAACAAGGACGTTGGAGAGCAAAAAAGACAAATTTCTGACAATTTTTATGACCCCCTTTATGTCTTGCGGAGCGAGACTTCCGGTTTACGCTCTTTTCGTCTCGGTTTTTTTTCAGAAAAACGGAGGATTGGTCGTTTTCTCTCTTTACATAACTGGAATAATCATCGCCATCCTCACGGGGTTGTTGCTCAAAAAAACTCTTTTCAGAGGTGAAGTTTCGTACTTGATCATGGAACTCCCTCCTTACCACCGACCGAGGTTCAGGCATATATTGCTGCATACTTGGGAAAAACTTAAGGGTTTTTTGCTTCGGGCAGGACAGGTGATCGTTCTTGTGGTAATTGTGCTGAGCTTACTAAATTCTCTCGGCACAGACGGAAGTATTGGAAACGAGAACAGCGAAAAATCTATTCTTGCAGCGGTTGGAAAATTTTTAACCCCTGTGTTCCAGCCCATAGGTATTGAACAAAAAAACTGGCCGGCAACGGTGGGTATCTTTACCGGTTTGTTTGCCAAAGAAGCTGTTGTCGGCGCTCTGAATTCCCTCTATGAACAGATGGGTTTTTCAGAAAACACTTTAGAACAGTCAGAATTTGACTTTTGGGGCAGTATTAAAGAAGCCATTATATCCGTGCCCATAAATCTAAAAGGAATTATAGGCAGTGCAGTTGACCCCCTCGGTTTGGGGTTGGTTAAAATTCGCGACAAAGATACCCTCGCCGAAGAGATTGGCGCGGAAGCGGCTCTCTTCTCGTCAATCCAAACATATTTTTCAAAGGGAAAATATCAGGCATATGCTTATCTTCTGTTTATTTTACTCTATTTCCCTTGTGTTGCGGCTTTCGGAGCAATAACAAAGGAAATGGGTCTCGCATTTGGACTATTAAACGCGGGATATTCAACCATAGTAGCTTGGATCGTGGCAACTTTGTTTTTCCAGATTACAACCGGTCACAATGTGTTTTGGATTGCGTTTTCTGTCGTTTTATCCGTGTTCATTGCAATTCTTTTCTACGCGTTGAAATACATGAAAATTTTTAAAACCCAAAACCTTGAGTGACAATGAAAAACACAACGTCAGGAGTAAAAAGATGAAAGCTTTGAAAGAAAAATTGTTTTTGTGCGGCTCGTTCCTTTTTTTTATAACCTTGTCGTTATTTTTACCAAAATCCCTCTTTTCACAAGATATAAATCTACCGGAAATGCACGCTACTCTGTCAATCCAATACAATTCATATTTCGGGGAAGACGACACCGTTCTGGGATACCTCGTTCCGGATGACAATTTTGAAATGCGTTATGCTGCAGTTGAATTCGAGGACGAATTGAACGATTATGTCGAGTATAATTTCGGAATAGGAGCCGCAAGTTGTCAGGGTTCAGGCAGCCAAATCAGCTTGATGGAAGCCGGAATCTTCTTTAAACCCTTTGATTTTGTGAAATTTGGTTTTTCCAAAGGGCATATTATGCGAGGTTTCGAGGCCTATGAAGGATGCCCCGAGGTTTTGACCGCGGAAAAACCGCGCTTTATCAACACCTTTTCGGTGTCATGCCACCCCATGGGCGCAGTTATCCTTTTGGACTACAACTGGACTGATTTAACAGGCCTTTCCGTCCAGCTCTCTTATCTTAACGGCTCTCAGAGAAACACAGCCGAAAAAGAACATGATATAAACGCCGGTATGGTTTTTCGGACGCCAATTCAAGGTCTTTCTTTAGCAGGATTCTACAACGATCTGAAACTGGATTTTGAATACGACAATACATTGGACAAAGCGTCAAGAAGCGGATTCGGTTTTGACTATGAAGATTTCAACATTAATTTAAGGGGTGAATACTATACAGGCAAAGGGTTTTTCAGTTCATATCCTGAAGTCAAATCAGAAGACCTTCAGATGAGCGCTTATTATATTGAAGGCGGTTACAAAATAAAAATAAATTCGGAGATATTTCCCTTCATTCAACCCTACATGATGTACCAATCCTGGGACAAAGCTAACAACACCGACGGTGAACATGTCTGGACTTATTTGACCGCAGGGATGACTTTTGGCCTCGGTTCTGAGAACACAAAACTGCGGCTTGACTTCGAAACATCTTTGAATTTTCCTGAAGACACACCTCGTGAAGCGAGCCGAGTTTTAGTCAGACTTCAAACGCATTTTTAAACTCAAGGAGCAAAAATGAATATTTTGAAAATTTTATTTGCGATAACATCGGTGCTATTTTTCCCCGTTGAACATTCCCTCAACTCACAGACAATCGAGCCAATCTACGACATGTTTACCGACCCAGACCATGCTACAGGACACCCTGTAGGGGAACTATGGGTGGCAGATTACGCTCCCCTCAGCAACTATCAGAGGATAATGATCATGTTCGATCTTTCCGCATATACCGGAGGGAAGGTCGACAGCGCTTTTTTAAACCTTGACAGATTTTTTGGCTGCCCCAGCGGAACACCTACAAATGTAAAATTATACGCAATAACTGAAACTTGGAACGAATCCTGGCCGGAAAACGTTCACATTTCTCATGGGACGACAGAATGGGCAAGTTACAGTTTTATTGTCAATGGATGGCACAGAATAGATATCACATCACTCGTAAATTCCTGGCTCGACGAGTCCGTGGCTAATTACGGCCTGGTTTTAAGAGGTCTGTCCGGAAGTAAATGGAGCAAGTTTTATTCACGGGAAGCTTCACCCGGCTTCTGCCCTTATCTTGAACTTGTCAACTACACCGGCGTGGATGAATCCCAGGGCAACATTTCCCGAATCATTGAAATCAACGCCTATCCGAATCCATTCTATTCACATTGTCAAATAACAGTTCCAGAAGTATCATCAATTGAAATAGTGGCTTTGGACGGAAGAGTAATTTATGGGGCTGAAAACTTTCGGGGCAACTTCACATGGAAGCCCAGTGAATCGGAAAAAAGCGGCGTCTATTTCGTCAGGGCTCTGTCCAACGGTCAAAACTTTTTCAGAAAAATCACTTACATCAAATAAACTTAATCCTAGGAGGAGACATGAGCCTTTTTTTCACAATTATTTCAGTGATTACAGCAATCGCCTGCCCTTTAGATCCCTTTTCAGGCGATTCACCTCTCGATCCCGCTCCACCGATATATTTGACAGAAAACACAGGCCGGGGTCTGGGAGACATTCTTCTTACAATTGATGTTCTTGCCCTGGGAATCGACGGGCCGAGCGGACTGAGCTGGGATGGTCAGTATTTATACGTAGCCTCCTTGCTGAAAGACTCTGTTTTTGTTCTGGATCCTTTCGTACCCGCAATCATCAACAAATGGGCGACGGACGCTTTCGCGGCTAGTCCCTATGGGGTCGCTTTTGATCAAAACCTCTGGGTAACCCATATATCCCCCGACACTGCGAGAGAATACACGGTTTCTGGAACAGCGACCGGCAACGCATTTTGCACCGAACCGAGCGGAGCTCTTTATTGCGCAGATGGAAGCGAATGGTGGCAAAGCGGTGAAGTCTGGTTTATCGGGATTGGATCCGCTTGCGGAAACCAGGCGATCAAGTTTTCTGTCCCCTCCGGCACGGTTCTCGATTCAATAGGAGATCCTGCCTGGACTTATATCTCTCAGCGCGGGATGACCTATGATCCTTTCAATCAGAAATTCTGGATCGGGGGATGGAACAGCGATTCAGTTTGGGAGTTGAACACAGACGGATCTCCTACTGGAAGAACTTTTTTCATGGACGGTTGCGCCGGCATTGCCTACGACTGGCAGTCGACATACCACCCGACTCCAGTACTTTGGATTTCAAGACAGGCGGCAGACCAAATTGTAATGGTAGATGCCGACAATCCAGCCATGGGGGTCGAAGAATACCCTGTCGAAAATTCATCTAAAGGCGGATTTCGCTTGGTTTCGCTGACCGACCAGAGCAATCGGGTTGAATTCAGGATTTACACTCCAGCCGGGGGGCAAGTACATTTCAGTGTTTACGATATAATTGGCTGTAATATTCTGGAAAGAAATCTTGTCAACCTCAACCAGGGTTACAACACAATTTACTGGGATAGAAAGGATGAACAAGGTCACGACGTATCCGCCGGAGTATATTTCGTCAGATTAAACAATTCAGAAACCACAGAAACAGGAAAATTCATGATTATGCTTTAGAAGCAGACAATATAATTATTTTTCTTTAACATCGTATAAAAACTTTTGAGAAATTTTATGGGTATTTAGTTCAGAATATAGTTGTTTATTTGATTTGGAATTTTTAAGTATTTGATGAACAACTCTTGGAATAACATGCTAAATTAGTCTTTTAAGGTTTTTATTGCCTCTTGTTATTTTGACAATTACATCTCATTAAAAATTCATTGGTCCGGAAATACACAAAAAATGTCATGTACCGAGATTTATGGTATAAAATTGTGTCGCTCCAAAAGGAGCGAACAAATGAAAATTATTTTCCCCTTCATTTTTTTGACACTTTTATTGACCCAGGCAAATTTATCCTCCGAATCCACGCTCATGCTGGAAATAAAAATCATCAACTCTCTCCCGATCGGCTGGGGAACTCTTTATAGATGCGAACTGCAGGAGGTTATTGATGGTGAAATGACCGGTATAGACAGCACATTCACCTTGAGCGCTTCAGTAGGAAGCGAAAATATGTTCGAAAACATTCACTCTCTGGTCATCGGAGATGTTTATTTGATGAGTTTTATCAAAACTGACAAGACCACAAAAAATCCTCATATCCCCGCGGGGACTACCGGTATGATGGACAAAACCGGAGTTATTTGGAACCTTGTATATTTACAGAAAAAAGAATGAATGTTCTGTACAAATATATATTACTCAATCACAAAAAAAGTCTCCGTTACTTTCCAGCATTCAGTTCTGAAGTTCGTAAAATAGACACCCGCAGGAAAATCCGCAATATCTATTTCGACTGAATTCTCCCCTTTTGAATACTTTTTTTGCGCCATAAAGAAGACGCCCTGTCCGAGTATATTATAAACAGATATCTCGGCATGAGTGTCAGTGTTCAGATGAAAAGAGACATTCAAAGTTCTGTTTGACGGCATTAGAGACATCATAAATTCAGAACCTGTCAGCTCGACGCGCTCTTCTTCGACTGCCGTTCCCCCGTCTTGAGTGCATAGAATCGTCCCGCTGTCTCCGCCGACCCATCCTCTCAACGAATCGAGAAAAAATACTGTCTTCAGGTCGCGATTTGTTCCCGAATTCTGACTGCCCCAGTCAACCCCGCCGTTATCAGTGTAGAGTATTGTCCCATCGTCTCCGACTATC
Source organism: candidate division WOR-3 bacterium (assembly GCA_016926475.1). Taxonomy (NCBI): domain Bacteria; kingdom Pseudomonadati; phylum Caldifarciminota; species Caldifarciminota bacterium. The sequence continues at coordinate 7,868 of JAFGON010000099.1, forward strand.
CATCCCATGTTTTCGTTGAAGAAATAAACATCTTCGAGATTATCCGTCACACCTGACACCTGCTGATTCCAACTCCCTCCGTTGTCGGTTGTCTTGTAAACACAACCATACCAACCCACTGCCCACCCGACATTTTGATCGATGAAAAAAATGCTTCTCAATGGAGGGATATCTCCTGTCAGGATGGTATTCGGAATCCAATTATCGCCGCCGTTGGTAGTCATATACAAAATCCCCTTAGCAATATTGCTCATACCGACTGCGTATCCGTTGAATGAGTCGTGAAAGAATAAGTTTTTAAAGTATCCATTAGTTAAAGTATATTGAAGTGGCATGACGCCCGGATTAAATATATTGCCTGTATGGCAAATATGATGTTCGGTTAGAGTCCAGCATTGGATGGAGTCTATAATGCATATTCTCTTCACAGGTTCAACCGAGTTAATCCATGCGAATGTATCCCATTGAACTCCGCCGTTCTCTGTCTTAAAAATCATACCAAAAGTTCCTAAAGGATAAAAAGGATTGTCGGCGGGTTCCCATATATCGCCTGCGGCAAAGCCGAAGTTTTCATTGTAGAAATAAAGACAATTCTGGTGACACCAGTCGCTGAAAATAATTGCGTTCCAGTTAACACCTCCGTCAGTAGTCTTGTACAACCGGCTTGAGTCTTCATAGACTTCGTCGAAATCGAGTGTCAAATAACCCACTGTGTCGTTGAGGAACTGAACATCGCAGACAGGTAGGGTGTCGTTGACGTTTATCTCCGTCCATCCCAACAATGGGACCGCAAAACCGAATAGTGCGATCAGCAATGCTTCAATTTTCAAGATTTTCATCGCCCCTCCTTAAGTAAGCAAATTAAAAAAACCTTGTTATCTTGAAAGGCAGGATTCGATTTTACTTAAATAGTGGAATCATGAACTTGAATCCTCCGCTTTCGACTGCACCGACAGCAAAATCCGGATACTCCCATTGCAGTTCATGACCGTCCACGGAAAAATTCTCCCAATACCGGAAATAGAGGGTTTCGGTAATTGGTATGATTGAAATATCGTTTCCCGTCTGATTTTAATCGAAATCTTCGCTGAAATACATTTCTTTTGTGAGAAGATCCAGAAAAGGGCTGAATTCTCCAGTACCCGAGACTGATTGAGGGGCAATCTCTTTTTCCCGGAGTTTCCCACACAGAAGCTATTTCATAGCTTTCGATTTTTCCAGTCCCATTTATCTGTGACATCGGTATTACACCATGCGATCTCGTCGGACCCGCCGGCACTTCAAACCATGCGTCGAAGGCGAGTTAAATCGAAAGTCCAAACTTGACGTCGTCGAATTTTCCGATTGATGTATATGAGCTAAATCCGCACTGTTCACCGTAACAGCTGGTCTGCCTGTTGTAACTTAAACCGATAATTATGTCGTAACGGGCCGAACCCCCGAAAACAGTTTTTTCCCCGTGTTCAGAACAAAGAGGTAAAACTATAAAAAATAGTGCTGTTTTTTCATATTCTCCTCTCTTTTTAATCTTATTGAAATTTAAAACAACGGGTAGAAAATTACAACTTTCGTTTAATAATTGTGATTAAAAAAAAATAACTTCTTTTTTTGAAGCCTCCCAAAACCCGCATCTTCTTAATATAACAATGTCACTGGATTTCATATACTTAATCAACTTCATTTCAGACAATCCAAGACTAAGAGTTCTTTTTATTATTATTGACGGCAGAAAAGAGATAAAATAAAAAAAAGGGAGGTTTATAATGAAATTATTACTCTTTTATGCTTTTATTTTTATGAATCTCAATTTATTTGCTCAGATCACGGAAGGGCTTTATAAAAGTTCGGAAGATTCCTTCAAAAAGAATTTCTACCTTTATGTCCGAGGAGACAGTGCGACTCTTTACGGATGGGATTTACTTGTCTTTGTTGACACGTCAGGAACTGACACCATACACTATAAAGCCTGCGCCGAATTTTCAATGTTGGACAGTTCATACATCTCTATGAATTTCAAAAATCATGAATTTTCACGAGAATCATTTTTATCTGAAAATTTCGACAGTACGGATATACTCGCTGAAAATGACTCAGGTTTAATTTTCCCTTACGTAAACATGTTCGGCGGGATTAAGGATGGTAAATTATACATGTACGCAGTTAAATTCACCTACCTGAGCAACACGGATAATTTTATATTTGAACTTCAAGCCGACACCTCGTCACTGTTTTCTGCGACAATCCGGGGTTTGAATACACCTGACAGCGCTGACGCGATAAAATCCCTTTCCGAGGTTTATCCCGAATTCTTCGAGCCCGATTACGATACAACAGGCTTGATAGAATGCACTGCAGTGCTTCACGGTGTTTGGCCAACCCAAAAGTGTAGACAGTCCTTCGTATTCACTTTCGAAGTATTTGAAGGACTGCCTGATTCGATGATTTACGACGGAATGTTTTCCGTCGAACTATGGGACGATGCGGCCGCGTGTTTTATGAAATACATGGAATTTAAAAAAGCGGAAGAAGACACCATCAGACCCTCTTATTACGGCTTGGTCTTTCCCGACAGAGATATATATCTTGTCCTTAAATTATTAAAAAAATACAGCCCAAATTATTACTATCTCTGCGACGCTGTTTTAATCGAAGGCCAAAAATAACCTCTTGCTCCTAAATACCTGATCGAAAAATTCCGTGGATTTATGGTAAAACAGAAAAATAAATACAATAAAAAAACGCATTGCCTCGTCTTATAAATAAAAAGGGTCTGTGGATGTAATATTAAATTGGATTATGCCACATCTTGAATCTTCAGATCTTTTTTGTAACAGGATAAAAAAAATAAACATCAACTATAAGGAGGCATAAATGAAGCCAAGAGGACCTCTGATGATAGAGCACCGTTTGATAGAAAAAATGTTGAAATTAGCTGAAAAGGAACTGGAATCTATCAAAAAAAACAAATCTGTCGATCCTCTTTTCATCGACGCAATCGTAGATTTTATCCGAACATACGCCGACCGTACGCACCATGGCAAAGAAGAAGACATACTTTTCAAAGAATTGGAAAATAAGATACTTGACGCCAAAGACACAAAGGGCATGCAGGAACTGATAGACGAGCATATTTCAGCGAGGAAAGCAGTAAAAGAACTTGTCGAAGCAAAAACAAAATTCATCCATGGTGATTCAAGCAGTATTGAGACGATAATTGATAAATTGACCTTTCTGACAAATTTTTATCCGGTACATATAGAAAAAGAGGACAAGGTTTTTTTCCCTGACACCGAAAAATACTTTTCAGATGAAGAATTAGATAATATGCTGAAAGAATTCTTGGAGTTTGACAGGAAAATGATCCATGAGAAATACAATAAACTCTATCAACTTTTATCTGAAAATTATTGACATCCCACTGAATCGATATTCTATTCTATAAAGCAACAAAACCGGATTACCATTGTGGCATGATACAAAGTTTCAAAGGCGAAAAAAATGGATAAAATTAAGGATTCGGTAAAAATCATCAGAAAAAATGGAATCAATTTCATTCTTGATGACAAAAACAGAATTATCAAGAAAAAACCCTGGCTCGGTGATTTATTTTCATTTCTTTATGATAAAATTATGAAAAATTCTGTTTTCCCCAAAAGGTTGAGCGCTTCCTTCAAAGAGCATTATAAGATTCTTGAGAAAATATACGAAAACATAGAAAACAAAACAATTCTTGAGTTCGCGACCGGAAGCGGAGACATCATAAAACTGTTGAATAACAACAATTCATATACTGGTTTAGACATAAGCCCTGGTCTTCTTCGTTTAGCAAAAAGAAAACTGGGAAAATATGCATTTGATAAATTTGAACTCTACTGCGTGGACGCGTTAGACACACCTTTTCAGAATTATTCCTTTGACATTGCAATATGCAATCTTTCATTGAATTTTTTCCATAATATAGAGAGATTTATTTCAGAAACAAGCAGAATACTCAAAGAAGACGGAATATTTTATTGCAGCGTCCCCGTGCCGGAGAGAAAAAATCTTAAAGCGGAAATTCATGGGACGCTTTATAAAATTGAAGATCTAAAAGCTTTGTTTGAGAACAATAATTTCAGCTTTGAAACATTGCCTTTTGAAAACGGATCCCTGCTTTATTTCAAAGCAGTTGCAAGTAGAAAAAAATGAATTTGTGTTTTATCTACCAGTCAATATAAATTCCATCGGAAAGTAACCCAAAAGATTTTATATTTATCTTCTAACCAGACCTGCCAAAAGACCCCCGAGAACTGCAGAAGCCATACCGACGAAAGTCCAAGGATTCAGACCGCCTATTAAGCCGAACAATAAACCGGCAAGCGCCGTCACAACTCCGATTAAAATGCAGACGG
>JAFGON010000100.1 GCA_016926475.1 candidate division WOR-3 bacterium
ATCTTCCGGCACATATTTCTACAGGATAGTCGCCGGTTCTTTCACCGACGCCAACAAGATAGTTGTTGTAAGGTAAAATAATTTAATCCTGGGGGAGTAATCTCCCCCAGGATGGAGTGACCTCCAAAAAATAAAGAATTTCTCGCCTTGTTGAAAAGAGGGGTATGTTTTTTTTAATTGTATATTTAAGGAAAATATAAATAAAAATCACGGGAGGGAAAACATGGATAGAACTTTCAAAGTACTCTTTTTAATGCTTCTTACAGTCCCTGTAATGAACCCTATTGCAGCTTTTGGCACAAGTGAAGTCATGAAAATGGAAGTAAACTCTGAAGGGAACAACGGGCTTGAATTGAGCTTCTCTCTCGGATTTTATGAAATAAGGGATTTTGAAACCGGAGGAAAAATATTTCAGGAAATAATAGCATCCGGAATTGTGCTCCCAAACGAACCAGGTAAACCTTATTTCCCTACTTATTCAGAGGTTTTTGCAGTTCCGAGCGGAGCGGAAATAGTTTTAAACGTCAATAATGAAATTACCAGAACCGTGGAAGATGTTTTGCCGGTTCCATCTTTCATAATACCGGCTGACAACGACAATTCTCCAATTTCTTATGTCCCCGACCAGTCGATCTATGAAGGAAACATGCCGTACCCTGATCAAAATGTTTTTGTATCGCAAAGGTGGAAGATTAGAGGCGTAGACCTCATAACCGTCACTGTAATACCTTTTAGTTGGAATCCGGTTCTGAGAAAGTTGACCGTATATGAAAATATAGATTTTTCCATATCGTTTGTAGGCGGTTCGGGCAGGATTGGTGAAGAAAGACTACGGACACGAAATTGGGACAGAGTCTTGAAGTCAATTGTAGCTAATTACAATTCACTTCCGAAAATCGATTATTCGAAGAGGATTGAAGAAGCTCTTGGAGATTCAAGAGACAACGCTGAATTTTTGATTATTGTACCCGACGATTCAATTTTTATTTCATGGGCTGAAAGCATTAAAGACTTCAGAGTTGAAGAAGGAATAATAACCGAAGTTTTCACTTTGACCGAAATAGGGGGAAGCACTTCGACGATAATTGAAAGTTTCATAAACGATGCTTTTTATAACTGGACTATTGCTCCCGAAGCAGTTTTGATCCTGTCTGATTATCCCAACAGCGGGGACGGATACGGTGTAGTAGCTCCTATCTACAACGGATATTGTGCTTCTGACAACATTTACGCCGATATTGACGGAGATAATCTTCCGGACCTCGCGATTGGCAGGATATGCGCTCAGAACGAAGATCACCTCAGGGATATGATAACGAAAGATTTAAACCTCGAAAGAAATCCGAATACAGAAATGCAATTCTACAAAAACCCAATATCAGCTTGCGGGTGGCAATACGAGAGATGGTTTCAACTCTGCGCGGAAGTGATCAGAGGTTTCTGGGCTAACTCTCTTGGTAAAGACCCTTTAAGAGTTTACGCAATATATCAATCCCCGAACCCGGCTCCAGGTATGCAATGGTCTTCAGCGGCGAACACGCAGACTGTCGTCAATTATTTCAACGCTTTGGGTTATATCGATCTGACAGTTCCCAGCACCATCACTTGGAACGGAACAGCTCAGGATGTCATCGTCGGATTAAACAGCGGCGCTTTCATGCTGCAGCATAGAGACCATGGAAGCGAGAGTGGCTGGGGACAACCTGATTTTTCTGTCGGCAGTATCAATCAGCTTCAAAATTACGACACAAAATATCCCTATGTAATGTCCACAAACTGCCTCACAGGAAAATATAACAGTTCCGGGCAAGTTTTTGCCGAGAGGTTTCACAGAATAACCGACAGGGGCGCTGTCGGTGTCAACGCCGCGAGTGAAGTCTCTTATTCTTTTGTAAACGACGTCTACGCATGGGGAATTTATGATTATATGTGGCCGTGGTTTGACCCTAATCATGGAGTGGGAGGTCAGGCGGACGTAAGACCGGGTTGGGCTACAATGTCTGCCAAATATTATCTCTTTTCTTCCTCTTGGTGCGGTTCGACTTCAAAACCGGTTACCTATCATTTGATGCATCATTTTGGTGACCCATACATGAGGCTATTTTCCGAGGAACCCCAGCATCTTTCTGCAATATACCCTGAAGCAATTTTGGAAGGTGTCGATTCTTTCCGTGTATGGGCTCCGGAAAGCAGTATTGTAGCCTTCTCGCAGGGAGGAGAAGTAATAGGAAGGGGTGAAGGCGACGGATCGTGGCAATATTACGATATTGAACCTCAAAATGCCGGGGATACAGTTAAGGTAGCGGTTATTAAGCAGAATTATTACAGAAACGTCGGACACCTTCCTGTTGTGCCTGCTTCACTTCCTTATATAGTCTATTCGCACATAAGCGACACATCCGGAGGACACGGTGACGGTCAGATAAATCCTGGCCAGGCATATTCTCTGACGGTTCAGGTGGCAAACTGGGGTGGGGCGAACGCCCAAAACGTCTTCGGACACCTTTCTTCTTCAGACCCGAATGTCAGTATCGCCATGGATACTGTATCGTACGGAACTATAAATTCAATGGACACGACCAACACAAATGAAACCCTCGGATTGCAAATTTCAAACGGGGTACAAGACAGCACGACAGTCAATTTCGATATAATTTGCAGAGACTCGCAGGATTCCGCCTGGACGAGTCAGATAAGTTTGTTGGTGAATTCTCCCAGACTTGAAGTCTCTGATATCTCAGGACCGGTAAGTTTAAATCCAGGGGATGATTTTAAATTTTCGGCTGCCCTTCAAAATTTAGGATCTGGAACAGCCCACGGCATAGAATTCAAGTGCAGAATAGCCGACCCATACATAACCGTCATGGATTCAACTGAATCCCTCGACAGCCTGAGCAGTCAACAAGAAGCTGTGTTTGACAGCGCTTTTAGGGTAATTATTGACCCGAGCTGCCCCCAAGGTCATTTTACGGATATGATCTTTGTGTCCACGTCTGGGGGAGGCATGACTTTCTCGGATACATTCCGGTTCGGTGTCGGAGTTTCTTTCGTGGAAGATTTTGAGACCGGAGGAACAAACTGGACATACACAGGTCCTTCTTCATGGCATGTAACCGAACACAGATACCATGGTGGACAAAAATCCATGTATTGCGGAAACGAAAACACCTGGGTCTACTCAAATTCGGTGGCTAATGCGAGGGTAATAAGCCCTGATCTTGACTACACCAACAACAGCGTCCTTTCATTTTGGCACTACTACGATATGGCGAACAATTACGACAAAGTTCAGCTTCAATACAGTATTGACGGAGGTACGAGCTGGAATCTTATAAATCCAGAAGAAGGTTACACGGGAGCATGGGGTTACACCCCATACGATTCTATTTACACCGGTTCGCAAACGGTCTGGGAAGAACAGCATGTCAGATTTCACGGCAACGGGACTTTGAAGTTTGCCTGGCTTTTCTTTTCTAACCCGACTCTGTCCGCTGAAGGATACTACTTCGACGATGTCAGCTTGACACTTGGCTCGGGTTTTGTGGGAGTTGATGAGGAAGAAGAATTGACCGGAGGAGCAGGAGAATTCATTTTCGGGTTGAAAAGAGTATTTCCCAACCCTATGAAAAATCGTGCCATGATTTCTTTCAGTATTGGTGAAGAAGTGAACACGAGCATAATTGTTTACGATGTTTCGGGCAGAACCGTCAGAACTCTGGTCGAAGCCGTTCTTCGTCCGGGGAACTACCGCACCGAATGGGACGGAAGAGATGACAATGGGACGTTTGTGGGGAGCGGGACCTATTTCTACAGAATGACAGCCGGATCTTTCAGCGCCGGAGACAAACTAATTTTGATCAGATGAACCTATAAAAGGAGACAGTTTTGAAGAAAATTTTCACAACATCCTTGTTTGCCATTCTCGCTTTTTATTCACTGACGGCTGGACAACTTGTTTTCGATTTTTCGATAGACAGATCGGATTTCAATTTGATTTCAATCGGAGAGAGATCTTTAATTCAAATGGAAGACGGAATGGCATCTTCTGAGAAAGGCAGCCCTTTTCTACCTTCTTTGAAAATTAACTATTCAATACCATCGCGTTCCGTGGTCAGAGATGTTGTAGTTGAAGACGCGGAGTGGATTTATTTAGGAAACTACAGGATATTTCCAAGCCAGGGGTACGTCCGTCTCGATGAGAATTTTGTATTTCACCCTGAGGATCCTGAAATCTACTCGGAAAACGCTTATTACCCTGAAAATATTCTGGAAAATTTTACAACGGGCAACAAGTCCGGTTTTTCAATTTGCGCTCTCGAACTGAACCCATTCCGGTATAATCCAGCGACAGGCGAATTGTATTATCTCGAGCGTTGCAGATTAAAAGTAGATTTCGATGATGGTCTTGGAGATATTGTGTATCTGACTGAAAAGCAGTCAACGGAGTTTTCACGGCAGATCGAGGGAATAGTCGAAAATCCCGGTGATGTTTTTGTTTTCAGCCCCATGATAAAGGATCTCAGGGATTCCTCGCACGAATACGTTATAGTGGCGCCTTATTCAATTTCTCAGGAATTTGAAGAACTGATAGAGTGGAAATCTAGAAAAGGGTATTCATCCGTTGTAGTCCCTGTTGAATCAATTTACGTCAATTACAGCGGCTATGACGACATGGAGAAGATCAGGAATTTTGTCAAGGATATGCACCAGAACCATGGTCTCATATACCTTGTTTTAGCCGGTGATCATGATAATTTAGGCTCGAGGGTAATACCAATAAGAAACGGTTCGACGACCGACAACACGCCTTCCGACCTGTATTTTTCTGATGTCGTCCCTTATTCTTCGAACTGGGACGGAAACGGCAATCATGTATATGGAGAATACAACATAGACGGATGCGACTGGTATAGCGATGTCTATGTCGGTAGGTTCCCAGTGAACAATTCTCAGGAAGTGCAGAGATGGATATCCAAAGTCATTGGGTACGAACAGAATCCGCCTTCAGGCTATCTTGAAAAATCATTGATGGCGGGGGCGGGTCTCTGGCCAAGTGTCAACTACTACGGGGACAGGGTCTGCAATTATATAGCCGACAACTTCCTTCCCGTTCATTGGCAGCATGTCAAAATGTACCAAACAGACACTCTTTCCTTTCCTCAAGGATTCACAGATTCATTCAGCGACGGATGCGCGTGGAGTCAAATCTGCGGTCACGGCAACCCCGACGGTATATACTGGTACAATCCGGGCGGATCCATTATAGACGGTTCTTCGGCTTCGGCTCTGACAAACGGAATGAAACTAGGGGTGGTTCATTCCATAGCATGCCAGCCCGGCTGGTTTGACAACTATGAATGCGTCGGGGAGAAATTATTCAACGCTCCAAACGGAGGAGCCATCGCTGTCCAGTTCAACGCGAGGTATGGCTGGGGGGCACCTCCGTCTTTCGGACCTTCTGAATGGCTGTGTATTTGGTTGGCTGAGGTGGTTTTCACCAACGAAGTGTGGAATATTGGTGCCGCCCACGGTTTGAGTAAAGATGTAATGGTTCCAGGTTTAAGCCAAGGTGAACATTGGTGCGTCACGGAGCTCAATTTATTCGCTGACCCTGAAACTCCTGTGTATTCATCTGAACCTCAGTCGCTCTATCCCACTTATGATCCGGTGGTCAGCCTTGGATCGAATCAGTATTCGGTCAACGTCTCAAATTCGAGGGATCCTGTGGAAGGCGCTGTTTGTTGCCTTTCAGACAGAGACGAACCTTCAATAAAATTTTATGCTGTTACCGACCCCTCGGGAAATGCAGTTGTAAGTACAAATTTTATCTCCACGACAAGTGTCGTGCTGACGGTGACCTCACATGACTACAGGGCTTTCCTGGATACTATACCGGCTTCAAGCTCATCTTCTTTTGTCGCTTTTACGGGAATAGACACAGTTATCGGCGGTTATCAAAACGGACAGTTCAATACCGGGTGTCATTATTCGGCGAAAATTGATGTAGCGAATTTTGGAACGCAGACGGCAAACGCGGTCAGGGGGGTTTTGTCCTGTTCTGAAACCGGAATAGCATTTAATCAAGATACGCTTGTATTCGGGAATATTGATCCTTCAGACACCGTCACTTCTGCCGGCTCCGCTGCCTTTTCTGTTTCAAACAACATTCCCGACGGCACCACTTTTCACGTGGATCTGACCTGCTTCGATCAAGACGACAGCACTTGGTTGAGTTCTTTTGATTTGACAGTAAATTCTCCTCAAATTGATTTTGTTGTTTTAAAAGGCCCCCAGACAGCTTCACCCGGTGACACTTTGCTTCTGACTCCTGTTGTTAAGAACACTGGAAGCGCTAACGCTTTTAATTCCACGGTCAAAATGAGAACCACCAACACAAACATTTCGGTTTTTGATTCTTCTGAGACGGTAGCGTGCTTACATCCCGATTCCTCAGCTGAACTCTACAGACAATTTGCAATCGCCATATCCCCATCTTGCCCTGAACCGACATACATAGATCTCGTCTTTGAGATCAAAACCGAAAGTCTCGATGTTTTTTGCGACACCTTCGTCCTTTATGTGGGGCAAGCTTTTGAGGAGGATTTTGAAGGAACCCCTGGGGACTGGATATTTTCAGGCCCTTCTTCCTGGCACACCACTGAACATACATCTAACAGCCCTACTCATTCAATGTATTGCGGAGTTGAAAACAATTGGACTTATTCCAATTCAATAGCTAATTCCAGGGTTATTTCACCAGCTGTCGATATAGCAAGAGGCAGTCAACTGACCTTCTGGCATAAATACGAGCTGTACGACAACAAGGATAAAGTGCAGGTGATGATTTCAACTGACGGAGGATCAACCTGGGACCTTATAAACCCGGTTCAAGGATACACGGGAAAATGGGCATACGCACCTTACGACTCAATTTATACGGGCAGTCAGCAGACATGGCAAAGGCAGGATTTTATTCTTGACTATGAAGGAGAAGTAAAACTGAGCTGGCTGTTTTTCTCCAACCCTTCACAGAACGCCGAAGGCTACTATTTCGACGATGTTTCATTGCATCTATCTTCAGGTCTCACCGGAGTCGAAGAGCCGGTAGAACCTTCACCTTTGAAAGATTTCGAGCTGTTCAGGGCTTATCCGAATCCGACTCAAGGAGAGATCCTGATCTCTTATTCTCTGGGGGTTTCCTCTATAGTTGAGGTGTCGGTTTTCGATATCACGGGAAGACAAGTTATCCGACTTTACAGCGGAGAGCAGAACCCAGGAAGATATTCGGTTGAATGGAACGGAAGAGACGAAAAGGGCGAATTAATGCCTTCGGGCACCTATTTTTACAAAGTAACAGCATGCGGACAAATTACAGGAGACAAATTTATAGTCGTGAAATAGATCTGCAAATACATACTGTTTTTGAGGAGGAACTTTGCTGAAATACGTCGATTTTGCCGTGGAAGAAATTTTGCGTCTCTGTAAAATACCCAGCCCTTCGGGTTTTACGAGAGAAATAGAAAATCAAGTTTTCAATGAACTCACGTCTTTCGGTTTTCAGACCACATATTCCAACAAGAGGTCAATCCTTTCCCTTTTAGGGGGTGAAGGTCATACGCTGGTCCTCGCCGCTCACTTAGACACGCTAGGCGCTATGGTGAGGTCACTTAAGCCGAATGGAAGGTTGAGGTTTACAAAGATCGGAGGATTTCCGGAAAATTTCATCGAGGGAGAGAACTGCACTATCCATACTCGAGAAGGGCGCACTTTTTCTGGAACTTTTCAGCTTTTAAAGCCTTCTGTCCATGTAAACAAGAAAGCCGCAGAAGAGAAAAGGGATGATGAAAACGTGGAAATTGTTGTTGATGAAAAGGTCAGAGACAAGAAAGACTTGATCTCACTCGGCATCAGTCCGGGGGATTTCGTGTCTTTTGACCCCAAGACAGTTTTGACCCAAAGCGGCTTTATCAAGAGCAGACACCTCGACGACAAAGCGAGCGCGGGGATATTGATCGCGTTAGCCAAATTGCTGAAGGAAGAGAAAATAACACCGGCAAGAAAAGTTTACCTTCTTTTTACGACATTTGAGGAAGTAGGACACGGAGCGTCTTCAGGTTTGCCTGAAGACGCCGAAGAAATAGTTTCGGTCGACATGGGGGCTGTCGGTGACGATCTTGAGACTGACGAATACAAAGTTTCAATATGCGCAAAAGATTCTGGAGGACCTTACGACTTCAATGTCACCAACAAACTCATAGAGTTAGCGAAAAAGGAAAAACTTAATTACGCCGTGGATATTTATCCTTTTTACGGCTCTGATGCTGAAGCGGCTCTTTACGCGGGCTTCGACGTCAGGCACGGCTTGATTGGACCGGGAGTTTCCGCCTCCCACGGTTACGAAAGGACGCACAGAGAAGGAGTTGAAAACACGCTGAAATTGCTGAAAGAATATGTCAATTCTCCGGTGGTTTCTGCTCTTTCTTGACGCCTTTTAAAGTCTGTTTTAAAAAAGCGAAAACACTGCCTCCGGTTATCATACCGAGTATGTAGACTATTAAAACCTGCAGTGCCAGTGGAAGGGTCATCTTCCATGAGAGAAAGCAAAGCGTGACCGTCTGTCTGTTCTGAACGGCGAAAATGACCACCAAGCAGATAAATACAGTAATCAATACAATATAAACATACCGCATATTTCCTCCTTTGACCTTTGTTATACAACAGCAATTGTGCCCTAAGAAAATCATTATAAAGCCAAGAGGTCCGTTTACGGAACCAGTTATAAAACACGGGCGGTTTAAAAGTATAATACTACGCTTTAAGAAATACGAGGAAAATGGATAACTATTCTTGGAGAAGGAGATACAAACAAAACAGAGCATATTTTCTGCAAAAAATATAAATTGGACTTCAGAGAAAAAATTGTCAATTGTTCTTAAAAGTTTAAAGATATTTTGGATAAATTTTCGGGGCTACAGCTTTTCATCATTCAACGCTGAGATGGAAAATTCTGATGATTATGAAATCCGGGACAAAATTTACGCTTGATGGATTTGGAGCAGCACACGAGTTATCAATTCGGAAAACAAGCAGCTATCTACATTATGCTTTAAATTTATTTCAAGAGAGTATAATATATTCTACAAAATCATAAAGAGGTGGATTTTGCAGGATTTTGAAAAACTCGGTTTTTTCTATATTGGAAAAAAGTATGATTTTCAAAACAAAAAACTGACAAACGACTATTTTTTGTATGATTCCCGCGACCTGTTGACTCACGCAGTCTGTCTTGGTATGACTGGAAGCGGAAAAACAGGACTCTGCGTGACCCTACTTGAAGAAGCCGTTATTGACGGTATTCCGTCCCTGATTATTGACCCAAAGGGAGATATAGCAAACATACTTCTGACTTTTCCCGAACTAAAAACCGAAGATTTTTTGCCGTGGATCAACCTGGACGATGCGAGAAAAGAGAATATGACCGAACATCAGTTCGCCGAAAAACAGGCGAACATCTGGAAAAATGGAATTATGGAATGGGGGCAGAGCCTTGATAGGATAAATCTTTTGAAACAATCCTCCGATTTCAGAATATACACTCCAGGCAGCAACGCCGGTTTGCCTGTTTCTTTCCTCAGATCTCTGAAAGCTCCGAATATGAGAATTGCTTCAGACAGGGAATACTTGAATGAAAAGGTTAATTCCACGGTCACCAGTTTACTCAAGCTTGTCGGAGTTCAGGGAGATCCTCTGAACAGCAGAGAGCATATCCTTTTGGTGAATATTTTCGAGCATTTCTGGAGTGACAAGAAAGATCTCAACCTTGAATTGTTGATTCAATCGATTCAAAAACCGCCGATGAACAAAGTTGGAATAATGGATTTGGAAACTTTTTTCCCGGCAAAAGATAGGTTTGACCTTTCGGTTAAATTCAACAATATTATCGCTTCTCCTTCGTTCAATTCCTGGACAGCTGGAGCCCCTCTTGATATTGACGGATTTTTAAGGGATAAAAATGGAAAACCGCGTGTCAGTATTTTTTCCATATCTCATTTAAACGACTCGGAGAGAATGTTTTTTGTATCTTTATTTTTGACGAATCTTCTTGAATGGACAAGATCACAGGAAGGCACTTCGAGTCTGAGAGCAATTTTTTACATGGATGAGATTTTCGGCTATTTCCCTCCCGGAGCTATGCCACCCTCAAAGCCCCCTCTTTTGTCGCTTCTCAAACAAGCGAGAGCTTTCGGGCTCGGCGTCGTTTTAGCCTCTCAAAACCCAGTGGATTTGGATTATAAAGGGCTCTCGAATATCGGAACCTGGTTTATAGGAAGACTTCAGACGGCACGAGACAAAGAAAAACTTATCGATGGTCTTAAATCGCTCTCTATGAGTATGTCCGAAAGAGAAATTTCCGATATTATTTCCTCTATCGGCAAAAGAATTTTTCTTGTTAAAAACATTCATGGGGATAAAATAGAAATTTTGATGACCCGGTGGGCTCTTTCCTATCTCAGAGGGCCCATGACGAAAGAGATGATAAAGAAGCTGACGCCGGAAGACAGAGAGGGCGAAAAGGATGTTTTTCCAGATCCTGATCCAGAAATTTCAGATCAGTCATCGGCATTTTCATCGAGAATTACCGTTCCTCAGGATATCAATGAATATTTTATTCCTTGCGATTTAAATCAACAAAGAGGCATTGTCTACAAACCGTATATTATGACTTCAGCGCGGATATTTTACAAGATCGGTAAAGATGTTCACGAAAAGAAATGTAGTTTATTTTCGCCTTTTTCAAAATTGCTTGGCAGACCTGATCTCGACAACACAAAACATTTGGATTTTCAAATTCAAAACTTGACGGACAAGCCCTGCAGGGAGGACGCCTCTTTCATAGAAATACCGGAAGAAGCTTTAAACGCCAAATATTTCGATAAAGCTTCAAAAATTATAAAAGACTGGATATACAGAAATGTTTCCGAAGAAGTATTGAAATATCCTTTTTTAAAGGAAGTTTCAAAACCCGGCGAAGGCGAGAAGGAATTCAGAACAAGAATTTCTCAACAAATGCGTGAAAAAAGAGATGAAGAAGTCGATGAACTAAGAACAAAGTACGCCGCAAAGTTCGACAAACTTGAAGAAAAAGAGGCGAGAGCTTTTAACTCCCTTGAAAAGAAAAAAGACGAAGCCGCCGACCAGAAGTCACAGTCCGCAATTTCATTCGGCTCGACAATTATCGGAGCATTGATAGGAGGCAGAAGACTAAGCGTCTCCAATTTAGGCAGAGCTGCCACATCAGTAAGAAGCATTTCAAGAGTGAATAAAAAAAATAAAGAAGAGCAAAGAGCCCGGCAGAATTACGAAAAAATAGCAGAAGAGAAAAAGGATTTAAAAGAAGCCCTTGAGAAGGAGGTTTCTTCTCTTCAGGAAAAATTTGACGTTTCGAAAATTGAGTTTGAAAAGGAAAAAATATTCCCCAAAAAGGGCGATATTTTTGTCGATTTGTCATGTCTTGTCTGGAGACCTTTCGCGGCAAATTAGTCTGTTATAGAGAGAAATTGAAGGGAATTCTTTACTTTTGACAACCGGAAGGCGACGGTACCGGCCAGTATACCTTGACGGTGGTTCCGACATTTATTTCGCTGTATATGTTTATTGCGCCGTGATTTTGTTTTACGATGCCGTAAACTATCGAAAGACCGAGACCTGAACCCTTACCTTTTTCCTTCGTCGTGAAAAATGGTTCAAAAATTCTTTGAGTGAATTCCTCCGACATACCCATTCCGTTATCGCTTACAGATATTCTGATGTAATTGCCGGGGTTTAGGCCCAAATGTTTTTTTAAGTAATTCTCGTCGAGGTTGACATTTTTAGTCTCTATGGTTATGTATCGATGACCTTGCTTGAGTTGCTTTTGTGAAACGGCATCTTTCGCGTTCATAGTCAGGTTAAACAAAAGTTGCTCTAAATGCAGAGGGTCTGCCTTTATTGGCCCAATATCAGTAGAGAGCTCGAGCTTGAAATCTATGTCGTCTCCGATCAAGTTTTTTGTCATTTTTTGAAAATTTACTACCGCTTCGTTCAAATCAAGCATGATTGGGTTGAAATCTTGTTTCCTGCTGAAAGTCAACAGCCTGTTCGTCAGGTCTGATGCTTTTTTACAGGAGTCTTTTATGTAAAACAGTTCTCTTTCGAAGGATTCCCCTTCGGATACTTTCATATCGATGATTTCCGCTAAATTTGAAATAATTGATACCATATTCTTGAAATCATGTGCCATTTCACCAGCTAGTTTGCCGATTGAATCCAATTTATGTATCTGTGCTAACTGCTGATTCAGTTGGCGTATGGCGGTGATGTCTTCTTTCAGACAGAAAAATCTGATTATTTCATTTTGTTCATTTTTAATTGGGGCGATTGTTATTGATCCCCAATAAATTTCACCGTTTTTTTTCTTGTTTTTCAGTTCACCGATCCATGTTTCACCAGAGAGAATTGTCTCCCAGAGCTTCAAATACTCATTCGCGTCTGAATCACAGGTTTTCAGAAAGTCTAATTTTTGTCCTCGTACCTCTTCTAAGTCATAGCCTGTAACTTCTGTAAATTTTGGATTGACGTATTCTATGAAGCCTCTTTTGTCGGCAATCAAAATCAAGGTTGGGCTTTTTTGGATCGAATGCGAAAGCATCATGGCGTTTTCTTCAGCTTCTTTTTGTTTTGTGATGTCCCTGCAGACTGAAATCAAGATTGAGTCATTGTCGCGGTCTATAATAGTCGATAAAGATTCCAGCCAGTAATCAGTTCCGTCTTTTTTGGTTTTTCTTTCGGTGAATAAAAAAGGTTCTCCCTCTGATATTGTCTTCTGGAAACCGGAAAGAGAGCTATTGTCCACGACTCTTATGCAGGGATCTGATAAGGCATTTTTCTTCAACAATTCTTCTCGGGTAAAACCCGTCTGATTTTGGGCGGATTTGTTGATATCAATCACTGATCCTGCGTTTTTACCTTTTGCTTTTGACAGGATAACTGCGTCAGGAAGATACTCAAATAGCCTCTTGAATTTGTTTTCAGATTCTTTTAATTCTCTTTCAGCTCTTTTTAAACTTGTAATATCCTTCACCATCACCAAACTTGAAATTTTGTTTTTATAAAGTATTGGAAAAGAGGTCACTTCCACGTCTATCTCTCTGCCGTCGAGAGTCAGGAACTTTTCTTCCAGCGGTCCTGAATGCTTGTTTTCTTGCTGAGCAAGTTTTGTTCTTTCCGCGACTATGTTTTTAAAATTGGGGTGAACAAAATCGAATACGCGCATACCGATTAAGTCATCTGGAGTTTTAGAACCTATTACTTCAGAAGCTTTTATATTTGCGTATTTGATTATTCCTTCTGAATGTATGGCTATCGCAACGGGGTTGAAATGTATCAATCTTCTGTAATCGTTTTCGAACTTTTTCTGATTCGATCCAATGGTTTTATTCTTGATGGCTTTAACAGAAAGGCTTTTTTTTATTCTGTTGACAAGTTCTTCTTTTTTAAAAGGAGATACGATGAAATCGTCCATTTGTCTCAAAATTGGGATTATAGAGTCTGGATTGTTTTCTTTCGTCAGTAAAAAAATAATCGGTATGGATCGGCACGACGGATTAGAGATGAAATCTTTTAAGATTGAAACGTTTTTACCGTCGTTTTTATAGGCGGAGAAAATCACCAGAGCAGGCTTTTTTTTCACCGATAGATCTTTTAAATGGGATCTTTTACTGGACAAAGAGACTGATATTTTTGACGATTCGATAGATTTGATAAGCTTTGATGGGATTTTCAACGTTTCTGTGAAAATTAAAATTTCTCTGTATTCTGTTTTTTCGTCCATGTTTTCTACCGCTACCGCCTTAGATATCTCGTAAATTTGAAGATATATTATCAGAATAATTTTTTTTTGAAAAGGCATCTTTTATGGTTTTTAACGAAAGAATACATGCCGGCATAAGAAGGGTAAATTCCAGAAGAAAAAAATTTGAAAATTTTGCCAAATTCTGATAAGATCGATGGAAATTTCCTGAAAATTTTGCACAAACAGAAAAGGAGCTTATATGTCTTTTAACTTAAGAAACAGAAATTTTCTTAAACTTCTCGATTTCTCCCAAAGCGAGATTAAATACCTTCTCGACCTGTCTTTTTATCTGAAAAAAGCCAAAATTGCTGGTTGTGAACAGCAAAGGTTGAAGGGGAAAAAAATTGCTCTCATTTTTGAAAAAGCTTCGACTAGGACGAGATGCGCTTTTGAGAGTGCCGCTTTTGACCAAGGGGCTAATGTGACATATCTTGGCCCTGAAGGTTCTCATATGGGGAAAAAAGAGACCATTAAAGATACGGCAAGGGTTCTCGGAAGAATGTATGACGGTATTGAGTACAGAGGCTTCGGACAGGAAATTGTTGAGGCTCTGGCGGAATTTTCCGGTGTTCCCGTCTGGAACGGGCTGACCGACGAATTTCATCCAACCCAGATACTCGCAGATTTTATGACCATGATTGAGCACGTTGAAAAACCGCTCTGCAAGACATCTCTTTGTTTTCTTGGAGATACGAGAAACAATGTCTCAAATTCATTATTAGTCGGGTCGGCTAAAATGGGATTGGATTTCAGGCTAGCTGGACCAAAAGACAGGCATCCGGAAGAAAAACTTCTCAATGATTGCCTAAAATTAGCTGAAATTAGCGGAAGTAAGATTACCGTGTCAGAGGATCCCGAAGAGGCTGTAAAAGGAGTCGATTTTCTATATACCGATGTATGGCTTTCTATGGGGGAACCGGAAGATTTTTGGAGCGACAGGATAAAAAAAATGCTTCCTTATCAAGTCAACGAAAAATTGATAAAAAAAACCGACAACAAAAACGTCAAGTTTTTACACTGTCTTCCTTCATTTCACAACAAGGAGACATCGGTCGGAGAAAAAATCTTTAAAGAGTATAAACTCGACGGTCTTGAAGTCACTGAAGACGTCTTTGAATCATCATGTTCGGTAGTGTTCGACGAAGCGGAAAACAGAATGCACACGATAAAGGCAGTTATGGTTGCGACTCTAGGGGATTGAGAACTTATACCTCACGGGACTTATACAGCGACGCGATTTATCATCGCGTCGCTTTTTTAAATGATTTGTTTCTGTAATAAAGCAATATATCTGCGATCACCATAAGAGCATTCAAAACATACAATAGGATAACCTTGTCGAAACTGTTAAAAACTTTATGTGCTATACCGCTTAAGTAGCCGAGTAAAATTATCCATAGAAAAAAAACGCTCTTACCTTCGGTCTTTCTGGAGCGGTATGATTTCCAGATGGAAAAAGGCCAAGCGGAACCGAAGCATAACAACATCAGAGATTCAAAAAAGACTACCATCTAAATTTCATTTATATCTGATTCATCAGAAGGAGCACAGCCGAATTTTTCAATCAAAAAATTGTCGAGTTTGTCGGCTCTTTTTGAAATTTCCAGCATGTCGTTTAATATTTGTCCGGAAAAACTTGAATTTATATCGCTGAGGTGGATTCTGTAGGAGATGTATAAAATTCCTTTGTCAACACCTAAATAGAAAGGCAACTCGGGTTCGCTGAGAGTGTATCTGTAAAATTCAGTGAGATTCTCCTGGGGTAGCTTGACAAGCGGGCAGGTGACAATCAAGTAATTTGTTTTGTACACGAAAATCCTTAGAAGTGCGCTTCCCCGATGAAATTCCCAGAATTCATATCCGTTTCTTGCCAGGATTGGATCGATTCCCATTTTTTCTATTGCATTTTCGACAAAAACAGAGAGCTCGCTGAGGGGTGTTTTGCCGAAAAGTTTTTTCGAATCGATTTTTGCGCCGCAATTTTCGCAATACTCGTCTTCATGTTGAAGAAGAAAGCCGCAGGACGGGCATTTTACGGAATATTGACCTGGAGCTTTCGTCTGGAATATTTCCAGTTCTTTTTCTATGATGTCAGACGGAAGAGAAAATCCCATGTTTTCAGCTTCTTTAAACTTACAGGTTGTTATACCGACAATTTTTCCTCCAGGCATAATCATCGGTCCTCCGCTGTTGCCTGGATTTATCGCGGCGTCAGTTTGAATATAATACTGACCGTTTATAAGCTGTTTGACGTTTGAGACAATTCCTTCCGTTACCGTGAACGGGTAACCGAAAGGATACCCAAGGACAAGTACTTTATCCATATTTTTAACTTCATCCGCTTTGGAGAAATCAATGTCGGGTCCATCAATTTCCTTAGTAGGTTTTAAAAAAGCCAGGTCAAATTTCGGAGAAACAAGAATGACTTCGGCTTTAAAAGCTCTTTTGTCTGAATCTTCAACCGCGACTTCTCTTTCTCCATCGACCACGTGATAATTTGTTATGATCAAATTTTGTTTTTTTGAAAAAAACCCCGAACCGCTCCCTTTGGAAGTCTTTATTTTAAAAACCAACTTAAAAATTGAATTCAAATCCGCCATTTTTCCTCCCGTATGTTATTTGGAAGTCATCACTTTTGTCATTGCTTTGAAAAGTTCATTGGCAGCTTTTTGCCAATCTTTGCCCGAAGAGTTTTTTAAACCTTCATTTAAATTTTCTTCTATATTCCTTGGAACGAGATACCTGTAGTATAGATTGTAAATATCGAAGAGCAGAAACACAACAGCGCTCAAATGGCCTGAAGACGCGATATCTTTTTCAGCGTTGTTGTAATAATTCTGCAGTTGCTGTTTGACAACCGGCAAAGAAGCGTGTCTGCGCACAGAGATGAGAAATTCTGTCTTGTAAATAGAGTCAGAAAACTTTTCAAAAGAGAGGTTTTTCATGTTTTCGAAAAACTTTTGGGAATTTTCGACTTTTTCCGCTGGAGGTATTTTCGCGTAAGACTCGTTTATGGCTTTCTCAATTTCGGTTCTCAAAAAACCTTGAGGAGAAAATATATAGTCAATTTTCATCATAGATATAAGGGCTGATTC
>JAFGON010000101.1 GCA_016926475.1 candidate division WOR-3 bacterium
TAAGTTTTCACGTTCTGAATCTCCAAATACCGGCCACACCGGAAAATTGTCTTGATTGAGAGGTTTACCGCCTTTTATAGCCAATTTGGGCATTGTTTTCTCCTATGAAAGATAAAAAGCTTTGAAGCCTTTTATTGTTTGAAAAATATCGGCTTTGTGGCTAATTTCGAAAGGAGAGTGCATCGATAAAACAGGTGTTCCGCAGTCAATTGTCGGTATTCCCCAATAAGAAATAAATTTTGCAACTGTTCCGCCCCCTCCCTCGTCAACTTTTCCTAGTTCACCAATTTGCCATACGACATTTGAAGAATCGAAAATACCACGGATCTTTGATATGGTCTCAGCGTGAGCGTCGTTGGTCCCTGATTTTCCCCTTGAACCAGCGTATTTGACGACCGTGATACCATGTCCGAGTTTTGCCGCGTTGTTCTTTTCCAATACTTCAGGATAATCGGGGTTGAGAGCGCAGGCTACATCAGCCGAAATGCAAAAACTCTTTCGCATTGTTTGCCTGATGGTTGAATAACTGACATTTTTATATGAAGATTTCAGCAGTTCATGGACGGCATCTTCCAAGATGATTGAATCCGCTCCGGTGTCTCCGGAAGACCCGATTTCTTCTTTGTCTAACATTAGAACCATGCAGGCTTTTTTGGGGTCTGTTGCTTCTTCGAACGCTTTGAAAGAGCAAAATGCAGATATTCTGTCGTCTTGTCCGTATCCACCTATCATAGATCTGTCGAAACCTACGTCCAGTGCCTCGCCTGATGGAACTATTTCACATTCAGCGCATAAAAGGTCTTTGAATGATACGCCGTAATTATCTTTCAAAAAAGAGAGCACTGCTTTTTTTACGCTTTCTTCATTTTTGGTTTCATCTGGCAAGGAAGACACAAGAAGGTTTAGTTTTTCCCCAGGTATCGCGTCCTGAATTTTCTTGTCGTCTTGGACTTTATGAGAAAGATGCGGCAAGAGGTCATTTATTGTGAAAACGGGATCTTTTTGGTTTTCACCAATGACTATATGCTTTTTTTCTCCGTTACCATCAATTAAAAAGCAGTGAAGTGCTAAAGGTCTTGAAACCCACTGGTATTTTTTTATCCCTCCATAATAATGGGTTTTTAGAAAAGCCAACCCGGAATCCTCGTATAGAGGATTGGGTTTTAAATCGAGTCTTGGAGAGTCGATGTGTGAGACAATTATGTTGATACCTGATTCCAGGGATTCAGACCCCAGGCGAGAAATAGATATGGATTTATTCATGAACTCCTGAAAATGGTATTTTTTCCCGGTCAATTTACCTTTATACCAGTCAACTACTTCGCGTTCAGTTTTAGCTACGCTCAAAAATTTTCTGTATTCTTCGGATTTTTCGAATGCTTCTTTTTTTTCCTCATCTGTCATTTTAGTCCAAGCAAGAGGAAAATCCGGATCGCTGTGCTTTTCTTTCATTGTATCTCCTTAAAATTTTATTATTTCGTCGATTTTTTCATCTTCTCTTTTCGTCAGGACGTGAATCTCATTTTTAAGAATGGCTATAGTATGTTCAAAATGAGCCGAAAGTTTTCCGTCTGCTGTAGTCACAGTCCAGTTGTCCCCAGAAACCTTTACATTGTGGGAGCCCTCGTTGACCATCGGTTCTATGGCGATGGTCATGCCGGGTAGAATTTTGATGTTTCTGAAACCTGAATTGTTTTCAGGTACGAAATTTGGAACACTCGGTTCTTCGTGCAGATTTCTGCCGACTCCGTGGCCCACGAATTCTCTGACGGAAGAAAAGCCGTTTTCTTTTATGATCTTAAATATCGCAGAGCTGATGTCAAAAAGCTTTGATCCGGGTTTAGCCGCTTTAATTCCGGCGTAGAGAGCTTTTTGAGTTGTGTCTCTCAACTTTTCCATTTTTTTTGAAAAGGGTGGAATTATCACTGTCAGGGCTGAATCAGCTATCCAACCTTCATAGGTGACGCCCATGTCCAAGCCTATTAAATCCCCCTCTTTGAGAACTCTTTTTCCTGGCAGTCCGTGAATTACCTCGTCGTTTACCGAAATGCATATCGCGCCGGGATAATCTCGGTAGCCGAAGAAAGTAGGCTTTGCGGAATACTTCTCACAGAGCTTGAAAGCTAATGCGTCTATGCTCGAAGTTGTCTTGCCTGGGACGCAGCTCTGGGAGAGTTCGGATAAAATTTTCGCTAAAATACTTCCGGCGATTTTCATTTTTTCAATTTCATGTCTGGTTTTCAATTCCATGGTTTTCCAATCATTGTCAGGCATTCTTTATCAGTTATCGCTTTGAGTGTCTTCAAATTTGATTTCTCTGATTCCTGTCCCGAAAGAACCGAAGATATCTTCGTTTTGGGATGAATCCTGAGAATCTATTCTTACTTCACCTCCGACCTTTTTTGCTATTTCATCTATGGGTGTTGTCATGAACTCCGAGTTCTGGGATTCTTTTTGAATGTCGGGAATCAACCCGTCTTGCTGGACATCCACTTTGTAGGCGAAAGCTGATTCGGTTTCCTCTTTGAAATACTTGTTGAACAATGTTTTTTTCTGCTTGTCTTTCAAAATAACGGATAGTCTTTGAAAAATATTACTCGGCAATGTCTTCACCTCTCAGCTGTTTTAATCCCCTTTTTGCCTCTTCGTCGAGGGGATTTACGTCTACTGCTCTCTGCCAAGCGTCTTCGGCCAGATCGTATTTTTTCATTTTAAAATAGATTTCACCGAGAGCTGACAAGGATCTTGAATAATTGGGTGAAAACTTCAAAGACTCTTTGATTAAGGTCTCTGCTTGATCGAGTTTTTCGTCATAGACATATAGAAGGCCGAGGTTTATATAAGCTTCAACGGTTTCAGGACTCATCTCTATGACTTTGGTGAAAAGGTTTTTCGCTTTTTCCATTTCTCCTATTTCGGCAAAAACAATTCCCAGGTTGAGATAAGGTTCGTGAAGTTCCGGAGCGAGGTCGGTAGCTTTTTGAAACTCCTTGATTGCTGTGTGGAACTGTTTTGTGTGATAAAAACCCACTCCTCTGTCATTGTGGGTCATGGCTTTGGATCTGTTGCTTTCTTTTTCCAGTGTTTTCAGGTTTTTTTCCTCCCGTTCAAACACTTCGATTTGCTTTACTAGAATGTTTTCAAGTTTTTCTGATAGGGAATTTATGTTCTCAACGCTTTGCCGCTGGGATTCGATGAGGCTGCCGATGGAGGAGAAAGCTTTGGTAATGCTGCTTGAAGCTTCACGTATCATCTGTGTCATTTCTCTGTTCGAATTGACCATCATTTCATTTTGCTGCGACAAGGAATTGAAGAGCTGAACGGAGGTATCGGTTCCTTGCTTTTGTAGATGGGCTATTGTAGAAATGTTGTGGAGGTGGGGCAGGATTTTTGATGACACTATTTCCCTGAAATCCATAAGCATTTGTATCTTTTTACTTTCAGCGAGAGTTACGCCTTTGACGTAATTCTCCAAGAACTCGACAAGTTTGGTCCATGAGTTTCCCTGGGTGACATGCGCCATCGATTGGCGGATATCTTCTATGTCCGTTTTCAATGCGGAGATAATGGAAAAAAGAGAGCTCTGTTCTTTAGAGTAGGCTTCAATCCACCTGGATATAGCTTCTTTGACGAAAAGCCTGTCTCTTTTTTCTTTTTCAGTGATCATTTTTACAGCGTTTTGTTTGATCTCATCTCTGATTTCCATGATGCCTTGAACTGACATTTTTGAGACTGGTATCAAGTTCTGAATAAGTCTGTCGAAACTGTCAGACAGGTCTTTTGAATACCTTTCGGTGAGGTTTGCGGTGTTTTCCGAGAAAATTACTCCAAGAGATGATTCGTTGTTGCTGATTTGTGTGAGAATTTCTTCTTGATTGTCACCGGTTGTCTTTATGGTTTCTACTAATTCCGAAATTTTCTGTTCCAAAAGGGATTGGTTGTTGGAAGAAACTTTTGCCATTTCATTTTTTGCGTTTTCTATCGCTTGAATCAGGGATTGGTTCGCTTTTTCGATATTTTCTTTGTCTCTGGTTTCTTTTTCTTTGAGGTAATCGGCTATGTTGGCTGCTTTTACCGAATTCTCTAAACTAGACAGAGAATCCGGGATTGTGTTTATGGCTGAAGTCATGGAATTGATGTATATGGACAAGCTCTCCATGAGGGATTGTTGATTTTTGGAGAGTATGTTGCTGACGTTTGCAAGCAGAATGTTTGCGAGTTCGTTTTCCCTCGTCTCTTTGTCTCGGAGAAAATCTAAGACGTTGTTGGTCTTTATGAAATTTTCTATTTCACCGACAGATGACGGCAGTGTCGATATTTCTTCTTTGAGAGTCGAAAAATATCCGTCGAA
>JAFGON010000102.1 GCA_016926475.1 candidate division WOR-3 bacterium
GGCAGAAACGTAAAAAATCTCTACACCGGAGAATTCAGCCAAGGTAGCAATTCATTCTCCTGGGATTACAGGTCTGACGGAATCACTTCGGGCAATTACATAATGCTGCTGACAGTTCCGGGAAAGACTCTATCGGAGAAGTTCTCGATACTGAACTAAAATTGATGAATTGATTGCAATTCATTTTCGGGAAGGGGGAAAATACTTCCCCCTTTCTATAAGAAATATGTACACATATTTCTTTGTGCACGGATAGAGCTGTGTTTTATTCCGCTTAGTGTTAAAAATTCCAATGTTTATATTACGATTTCTTCGTTTAATAATTTATTCATAAAATTTTATATTTATTTATTCGGTTTTTTATTCACAGCGAATTTTGATTTGAAATTAATGTATAATTTCTGATGTTATAAACCGGAGGGATTTGAATGAAAAAATTCATTATCTCGATTTTCTTTATATTCTTGATATCTCTACCCTCATATTCATCGAGCAGATGGAGTATGGAAATAACAGGAGGCAGGGATTTAGTCTTCTCCAACACTATCTCCAAAAACTGGGATCACGGCTGGTCCGTAAGTCTGGGGTTTCTCTATAAAATACACCCCCAACTCAAACTCACCTTTGGAGTAGGATACCACTATTTCAAGTTACATATCGTGAATTGGGGCGCCGGAGGATGGCCAACAAGCCTGGTCCTCGACAGACTTGAGGGCAATGACACGAGGATGTACGATTTTTCATTTGGTTTTAACTCCTACAATTCTGTAAATTTGTCAGGTATATATGCGTCTGCAAGAAGCGGAATCTGTTACGTTGAATACGGCAGAATAGACGAATACACATATTTTTTCTGGGAACCTGACGTCATTTACAAAAACATCTCATATGGGACGAATGAATTAAGACCTTTCATTTCCATGTCACTGGGTTATGACATGAAAATCACATCACGTTTACACTTGAAAATCGAAGGCGGTATGATGACTGCATTCAAACGCGAATGCTCATTCATTCCCGCTAAAATCGCCTTCGAATATATGTTTTAGTTACTGATTAAAAAGTAAAAGTATCTCTTTTCCTGCTCATCTTTTTAGGGTTAAAATCCCAGAATATTGGAAAAAAAATGGAAGTTGTTTTCAAAGACATAGACCAAAACAATTTTTTCGATTGCATGGACTTGGAAGTAAGAAACGACCAGCCCTACGTCGCTTCCAATTCCTTTTCTGTCGCGGAGTCAAAAATATTTCCGGAATGGACGACAAAAGCAGTTTACCACGAAGAAGAAATGGTCGGGTTCGTCATGTATACACTCGATTTCGACGACGGAGAACTCTACTTGTGCAGGTTCATGATAGACAAAAACCATCAGGGCAAGGGTTTCGGAGTAGCGACCCTCGACCTTCTTAAAAAAATCGCTCTCGAAACCGACGGGATCGGGAAAATAGTTTTAAGCACAAGCCCTAAAAATTTAAACGGAATAAGGATTTACGAAAAATACGGATTCCGGGACACCGGAGTCATTGAAGACGGAGAGGAAGTTTTCGAACTGGTTTTAAACAAAAAGTGAGGAGGTGCGGGTATGGGAAAAAACATTCCTTTTCAGGTCATCGACTGGTCAGAAATCCCGAAAACAGAGCATTTAGGGGAAAAAGGCCTTGGATACTGGCAGACCCTTCAGTATGAAGGTCTTAGAGTCAGAATCGTCGAATATCTGCCGGGTTATCTTGCCTATCATTGGTGCAAAAAAGGGCATATAGTTAATTGCCTTGAAGGAGATTTTGTCAGCGAGCAAACTGATGGTTCAAAATTTGATCTCACTAAAGGCATGACGTATATAGTATCTGACGATGTCAGTTCTCATCGTTCCAAAACAGAAAACGGCGTAAAACTTTTGATAATCGACGGGGATTTTTTAAAGTTTATTCCCGATTAACCCGTCAATAATAGGGTTGAAATCAAGGTTTAAATCATTAAATTACAAAGAGGTGTCGCAATGAAGACAGCTTTTATTCTTGCATTTTTGTCAGTTTTCATGTTTTTAACATTGTATTCTCAACAAAACGACGGCCAACCACCCGAGAATTATTTTATGAGTCAAAATACTCCGTCAGACGTACCAGAAATTTTCGCGGCTGGAATAGTTTCAACGGATGCTCACGAGTTTTCATTATGCGTATCCCCGGACGGTAAAGAAATATACTTTACAAGAAGGCTCAAAGAGACAAATCAAACCGTCATAATGTTCAGCAGATTATCCGACAGTGGTTGGACAGCGCCGGAAATAACGTCTTTTTCCGAACAGTTCACGTTTGAAGCGATGATCACCCCGGACAACAGCAAGCTTTATTACCATGTCGGCAGAACCGTCGAAGGAGCGCTTCACATGTACACAATGTATGTCGAAAGAGAATCCGACGGATGGAGTGAGCCCATAGAAGCAGGCGAACAGTTCAATCCGGACAAAACAATGTATATCTCATCAACCCTGGACGGGACGATTTACACGACAGACATATCAGGAGGTATGGGTAACGAATTCATCGGCGTGATCAAACCGGTGAATGGTGGTTACTCTGTGTTGGAAAGGTTAAGCGCAAGGTTCAATTCGGAAATGACGTGCCAATACCCCTGGGTATCACCCGATGGAAAATACCTGCTGTTTTCAACCCCTGATTTCGACAAACCGATGAACAGCACGATGTTCATTTCGTATTCAGATGAAAACGGAATTTGGAGCGAACCGAAATTGATAGACCTGGGAATGAGGGCTAGTCAACCCTTTGTATCATACGACGGTAAATACCTCTTCTTTTCATCCGGCGAACCAGGCAAAGGAGATATTTACTGGGTTTCGACAGAAATACTGAATTAACTGCAAACTCATCGGGAGCGGATAAAAATTGAAAATTGACCTCGGAAAACCCATAGCATACGGTAGGACAGCCGAAATCTACCGGAGGCAGGACCGCTGGGTTTTAAAGCTGTTCTACGGCTGGTTTGACATCGAAAACATTGAACACGAAGCCGCGGTCTCCAGAGCCGTCAAAAAAACTGGGTTAGACATTCCCTATACCGGAGACATAATCCAAGTCAACGGAAGAAACGGACTGATCAACAGCAGAGTCGTCGGCAGGCCAGTATCGGAATTGATCATGCAGAGACCCTTGAATTTTATCCGCTACACAAAGCGCGTTGCAGAGCTTCAGTTTAAAACCCACGGGATTAAACCCGTTTCCGGATTGCCGTCACAGCGGAAAAACCTTTTGCACAGAATATCTGAATCCCCTGATTTGCCGGAAAATCTCAAATCAGAAGCTCTTTTGACCCTCGATTCGCTCCCGGAGGGTGACAGGTTGTGTCACGGAAATTTCCACCCCGGAAATATCCTTTCTACTGTCAACGGAGAGGTGATAATCGACTGGATCGACGCGACCAAGGGAAATCCTCTTGACGACCTCGCGAGGACAAGCGTCATAGCCCTGGGAGAAGCAGACACCGCACAGCGGGGTTTTAAAATGGCTCTGACTAAATTGTTTCATAAAAAATACATCGAACATTATTTCAACCTCAGCCCCGGCGGAGAAGACGAGTACAGGCGATGGCTGCCTGTCATTGCCTGCGCTAGACTTAGGGAGGGTATCCCCGAGATAAGGGATTGGCTCATAGACTTCGCTGAAAAAACGATACGAGATATATAAAAATTCGGAGCTTTAAGTTTCCCTGCTATAAAGGTGATTTAGGGGTAATGTCACTTTCTGCGTAAAAAAACGCCGTACGGCAATATACATGGGATTCGTTTTCTGTAATTAAAGTACTCCTCACCGAATCTATCCACCAGGTACGCCTCTTCCTTCCTGACTAAAAATATCAGAATCACGTACATGAAAAAAGGTGCCGTAAGTGCCAGCAAACTGTTTACCGTTAAGGCTATGCCGGGGACGATGAAAACTATCCATGATCCGTAAAGCGGATGCCTGCAAAACCCGAACACGCCAGTTGTGACCAGCTCGTCAGCTTTGTAGGCTTTCGTAACAGCTCTAACAGAAGCGGCAAAAAAAGCAAGCCCGACAAGGACGAAGACTGAACCCGTAGCCAGCAGATACTGGTAATGAACCAGACTTATCTCGAAAATGGGGCGCAAAAACCGGCTTAATACAATAGAAGTCATGCCGTATACAATAGAAAATACCGCGAAAGAAGGGCCTACTCCCCATCTGCTGATTCTTTTCAATATGCCTCCAAATTATTTGACCAGAGAATAGATGATGAAATTGGGCACCCTCACCTCATCGCTGAGTTCTGGCCAAACCTTCAATTGCTCTTCATCTACCGTAGGTTCAATTATCCTGGCCAGGGTAAACCCGGTCATGATGAAGCTGTTGACGTAGCTGGAGAGAGTTCTGTGGAAATTCGTGAAATCTACACCGAGCATTTTCCAGCGCCTTTCGCTTTCGTCGAAATAATTGTCCAATACCACGTGGGCTTTCTCTTTTTCAGAATTTACGTGCCACCTTCCGACTGCCGACCTCATAGGGTGAAGGTTTGCGACTAAGAAGCGCCCTCCGCTTCTGAGAATCCTGTAGACCTCTTTGTTGTTCTTCCTGAAGTCGATGAGGTCGCACTGGTTCAGGTACGAGACGGCGACGTCGAAAGTTTCATCTTCTATAAAGTCAAGTCTCTGAACGTCAGCTACCCTGTACTCCACGTTCAGATATTTGACTTCATTTGCAGCATTTATCATAGGTTCGCAAGAATCTAATCCGAGGACGTATTTAGCTCCGGCTTCTGACAATATCCTGCAGAAACGACCCTCGCCACAGCCGCAGTCCAGTATTTTCATGCCCTTTACTTCCCTGCATTCCTGTATCATGGGTTTGTCTAGAAGTCCTTTTCTCGTCGGGTTTCTGCCCTCTCTCGATTCTTTTATCCACGGGGAAGACAGCTCTTCCCATTCGAGTTTATACCTGGAATAATTCATAATTTCAGACAACCCTGCCTTTCATTGATAAAACCTTAATGCATTTCTTTGGACTGTTTTTTACACGTCAAATTCCGTCAAAACAAGCATAAAATTCAAAGTTGAATGATTTTTCTGAACAAAAAAATAATCCTCGAATAGTATTAAAAGACAGGTGTTTGGTCTGCAACACAATGTGGCAAGAAAAATCATTAGCTGTATAATATAAAAGCTTCGTCGCTGTCAAAGACCAAAAATTTACCAGGGAGTAATAATGCCCAAAGTTCTTGTCGTGTATTACAGCCAGACCGGCAACACCGAAAAAATGACCTGTTTCATCGCCGAAGGGCTGAAAAGCGGCAGCGCTGAAGCGGATGTCAGGAGAGTTGAAGATGTTTCAACCCAACAACTTGTCAAATACGACGGTATAATTGTAGGTTCACCCGTCTACTACGGCTCGATGGTCGCTCCTGTAAAAAAGATGTTCGACGACTCAATAGCTATTCACGGCAAATTAGACGGCAAGGTCGGAGCGGCGTTTTCATCGAGCGCCAACATAGCCGGAGGAAACGAAACCGCCATCGCCGACATCATAAACGCCATGCTCATACACGGGATGGTAATCCAGGGCGACCCGAAAGGCGACCATTACGGACCGGTCGCGATAAATATTCCCGACGAGAGAACCCGGAAACAATGTATAAGACTTGGTCAGAGAGTTGCCGGACTTGTTTTAAAACTTACAGAAAAGGAGAACTGATGCCAGATTTAACCCAGAGCTTTGTCATGATGGTCACTTTGACATGGATTCAATACCTCTTTAAAATCCTCGTCTATTCAGGAATTTTAATCGCCTGCGCGGTGGGTTGGAAGAAAAAGAAAAATTTTGGGTTTATCTTCATTCTGATTTCAGCTTTGTTGGGTCTTCTCCACCACCTGCCATCGATTTACTGCAGAGGCTTCTACGCCATAAGAAGGGTCCCTGCGCTTGAGTACGGTCAAAACATGATAAGATGGTCTTATATAGACTATACCGTTCTTCCCATAGTTTCGATACTTTTGGTAGCAGGCCTCTTCATTCTGGCTTTAAAAAAGAATTCGATCAACTGAAATTATTTTTCCGACGCGTTAACAATCTGCAACGGTATAAGCTCAAATATTCTTTATTATTACCTGAAAATTTGCTATTTTTATAAATTGATTACGAAGACAATAGAAAAACACACCTAAAGGAAAGAAAACAAATTGAAAGAAAGGCCCCAATTTCCGAAAAGGGCGGTGATAACCGCCGGAATGCCTTACGGCAACAAAGAACTTCACCTCGGACACATAGGAGGGGTTTTCGTCCACGCCGACTGCTACGCGAGATTTTTAAGAGACAGAATAGGAAAAGAAAACGTCATCTTCGTCTCGGGAACCGACTGCTACGGCTCTCCTATTCTTGAAGACTTCAGGCGGCTTTCTTCCGAAGGCAAAATCAGCGGGACAATTGAGGATTTCGTCAGGTCCAACCACGAAAAACAGAAAATTGTTCTTGATAAATACAGTATAAGCCTAAACCTCTACGCCGCTTCAAGTTTCGGAAGGTCCGGCGAGAACCACAAGGCGTTCTCGGATTATGTCATAAACACTCTTTATAAAAACGGTTTTCTCATCAGAATGACTACATCCCAGTTCTTCGACACTGAATTCGGAGTTTTTCTCAACGGACGGCAGGTCGTCGGTAAATGCCCCATCGAGGGTTGTTCATCGGAAAAAGCTTACGCCGACGAATGCTCGATAGGCCACCAGTACATGCCCGAAGACCTGATAGACCCCAAGAGCACACTATCCGGGAAAAAACCCGAAATGAAAGGTGTAGAAAACTGGTATTTAGACCTCGTCGCTTTCGAAGATTTGCTGAGACAATGGACTGAAAGCATCAGAGAAAAGCCCAACTCGCGCCCTTTTGTAATAAAAAGCATATGGGAATTCCTGGAGCCACCAATTATTTACGTCAAACGCGACCAGAAAGAAAAACTCCAACCCATCCTTTCCAAGCTACCCCAACACGAAATTATAGACGACGGGGACAAAACTCCCGTCCGAATTGTATTCCAAAAATTAGAACAAAGAGAAAAATCCTGCGCCATTCTCAGGGATAATTATATACGATTTCGAACCGGCAAGACGTTAGTGCCTTTTAGAATCACCGGCAACACCGAATGGGGAATTCCCGCTCCGATCATCGAGGGGGTGGAAGGACTGACCTTCTGGGTTTGGCCTGAATCACTGTGGGCGCCAATTTCGTTCACGATGACCTACCTCGAAAGCCTTCAAAAGGACAAAGACGCCTGGAGGGAATTCTGGTGCTCCAAAGATTCAAAGGTCTACCAGTTCATAGGAGAGGATAACGTCTATTTTTACGGACCCGTGGAAACAGCTTTGTTTATGGGCATGCAGGGCGGCAAACCCGTTCTCGACCCCGAGGAAGGCCAACTGCAGATACCCGACATTATTGCCAACAGCCATATTTTGTTTCTGGACAAAAAAGCGAGCAGCAGCGGCGCCATCAAACCGCCAAGCGCCGAAGACCTCCTAAACTATTACACGCCGGAACAATTGAGAGCACACTTTCTAAGCCTCGGACTCGGCTTGAGAAGCGTCGGATTCAAACCCAAGCCGCTAAATCCAAACGCAGACCAGTCAGCGGGTGACCCCGTCCTCAAGGAAGGCAATCTCCTCTCAAACGTTTTTAACAGGGCGGTGCGTTCGTGTTTTTACGGGGTCCAGAAATACACCTCCGGCAAAATACCAATGGGCGAGGTAAGCACAGAAGTGCTCAGTGACTCCGAATCTTTGATTCTCGAATACGAAAACCGCATGCACAAATGCGAATTGCACCTTGTGATAAACCTTATGGATTCTTATCTTCACGGGATAAACAAGTTCTGGTCGAAAAACATGAAGGAGGCGGACGCGGCAGGAGACGATTCCCTTCGCAGACAGACCCTGATAGACGCTTTCCACATGATCCGAACCGCGGCTGTTCTCATGCACCCGATAGCCCCGCAGGGAACCGAAATGATACGCGAATACCTGCGATTTGACGAAAGTTTTTGGAGCTGGGACCGGATTTTCGAGCCTGTGTACTCATTCATGAAAGACCCTGTAAACCACGAACTCAAATATTTAGAGCCTAGGGTGGATTTTTTCACAAAACACCCGAACCAGATACAGGGAAAACCCTGACTAAAATTTAGTATAAAAAACTTGTGGCGATTATAACCCATAAACTCAAAAAAAATTTAAGATACACTGTGTCAGGTAAGTGCGAGCGCTGCGGCAAACCCTACAGTGTTTCAAAAGACGTGGACGTGGGCGCCGTATCACAAACAACCTCCCACAGGCCTAACGTAAACACGGAAAAACTTGTCTTGAGATCAATTTCAGTGACAAAAAACGTGTTCTGGGATGTTTTGAAAAATATCTTCGCAGAACCCCGCAGATTCGACGTAGTAAAATCCTGCCCCTCCTGCGGACATACTCAGTCCTGGATGGTTTTAAACGACACACGGGGAAAAAACAAGATATCACAATTTTTCAAATCAATAACCGGTTCCGACACATATCTAATTAAAACACCGACGGCACCTTCTCTGTCCATAAGCATGCCTGACACGGACACCACATCAATTCACGATTATCCCCCGGAGATACCTTTTGAATTGACCCGCACTGTTCAGTCCAGCCTTTTTTTCTGTCTTAAAAAAGGGGTTCCACCCCTGTACGTAAAGTATCTCGGGGCGAAAACAATGCTGGTCTCAAAAAACAGGATCTCAAGAGCCGAGGGTGAAGACATTCTGAAACAAATAGATTATTTAAATAAGCGGAGGGCGGTCGGAGATTGGTTCAAAACAAATCCCGTTAAAATGGATGAGCAAATCCTTTTTGCGCTCGCGATGAGAATGAACAGACGAAACTGGCGAAACCTGGCGAGGCTAGCGGAAGATTTTCACTACAGGTACGTCAGCCGAGAAAAGTTGATGCGCCTGCTTCTAAAAGAGGAAAACGATGGAATATCCGACATCGCCCTCGACGACGACAAGGCGATTGAATTCTATTTCAACGTCGACCGGAGAAAAAAGCAAATTGTCATCTGCCAGGAATGCAAAAAACAGATGTTGATACCGATAGAACCGCTGCCTTCGGTGTTCACCTGTCCAAACTGCGGAAAGACAAAAAAATGTTCTTGGCGTCAGTTTCCGAACTCAAATGCCCGGTTTATTTTTTTGGAATAAAACCAAAAAAATTTTCGGTGATTTAACACGTATTTATTTATAAATGACATGTTTTTCGCGCTCAGTTAAAAGCGTTACGTCAGAAAACCAAAGACAGCAAGAGCCATCCCTATCAAAAAAACAACCGAATATTCAACAATTTCTCTTATCAGACTTATATCGTTCAGAAAACGGTTGTTTTCAGGATTCTTTTCGTCATACACCACCGTTATTGTCCTGTTTATAAATGTCTCAGGTTTTCTGCTGGCAAACCTCGATTTTGAGTAATAGGTTTTACCCTTGCCGTCAATAAATTCAGCCACGAACCTGTGTTGTCCAGTGTTCACAGTGTTGTCGTTAGGGTATGTAGTCGACTCAACTATTCTTGCCTGAGCTCTCGCGCCTGACTTTAGAAGTTTTTTGTCTTTCGTCCAATGGAAAAAACCAATGATAAGGCGCGGCATACCAATTACAATCAGTATCAGCCCCGCCATTATAGCCAAATTTGCCAAATCCATGCTGTATTATATCATAAAACATGGTTATTGTGGTTGGTACAGTGCAGAATTCTATGGTGTCTTTAATTTCAGACAGTTGAAATCCATGTTAATCTGAGAAAAAATGCTCTATCATATAAACAATAAATACCATGAAAACTATTAAAAAATTCCGAAAAAGAGCAGAGGAACCTGTCAGCGAAGAGTACAAAACATGAATTTGCTCCAGATAAGCGACCTTTGCAGAGAAAATTTAATCAAGTACACCCTCGAGGCTTTTTCAAAAATACCCCTTATCAAAAGACCTGTCATTCTCGACGCCGGATGCGGGACCGGTGTGTCTTCCCTCGCCGTAATCGAACACACCGACGGTTTGATTTACGCTGTCGACAAAGATGGGGAAAGTTTGAATTTATTCAGGCAAAAAATCTCTGATAGAGGATTTGATAACAGAATTAAAATCGTCGAAGGTTCAATCCTTGAGCCATCGCTTTTCGATTTCGGGTTCGACATCGTTATTGCTGAAGGGCTGTTAAACGTTTTAGGATTTGACGAAGGCATAAAAACCCTTCTCAAATACTCCAAGAACGGCAGTTTCTTGATAATACACGATGAACTCAGGGACTATTCGTATAAAAAGAAGTTTTTCAGAAAAAACTCACTGAGTCTTCTTTACGAAATCACAATTGATGAAAAAATCTGGCTCGAAGAGTATTTTCAATGTTTGGAGAGAAAATTAAAACTTATCGAAGACAAAAAAAGGGCTGAAAAAGAACTGAGAATAATTGAAAATCAAAAGAAAGAAACCCAAAACCTGCGGTCTGTTTATTTCATTTTGCGCTATCACCACTGATGTTGAATGATATTTTTAGCTTTTGTGGGAAAAAACCGGTAAACGGGGAGAAAGTATATTCATGCTGATGCCGTCTGAAAAGGCATACAAAGAGACAAAACTAATAATTTTCGGGAAAAGTGAAATCAAGCCTGAATTTTTACCTTTAGCTCGTTGGATTGACAAGGAATTTAAAGTCAAAACAATAAACATATACTACGACACAATTGACGAAGGGAAAAGACCGAGGCTCGGAGTCTTTTTTGAGAGTTCAGAGGAAGCTGAGAGCTTCCATGAAAACGGGCAATTTTCAAACTTCGACGCAAAAAAACAAAAAATGATCGCCGATAAATTCAAACAGGTAAATGAAGAACATGAATTGACTGTCGGGACTGATTCTCAGAACTTCCTCAAAGGCAAAAAAACCGAAAAATATATTGTTGACAACCTCTTGGTATATACAGACGCTTTTGAACCAGCCGCAAAAATTGAGGCAAACGAGAATATCCCGCAGGAAAGCATAGAAGAACTAAAACGAAGTTTAAACTGCCCTGATCTTTGGGAGATCTCGCGCTCTTTTTCAAAAGTGAATTTTTTTCTGCTCACAGACGATCAGGTCAAAAAATACAGTAAAATCGCCAAAGAATGGGAGGACAGATACTTTGACCTCCTTGTTCAATACGATGAATTCGGATACTTTGAGCGCGAAAGCTTTTCAATTGGGCTGGACAGCAAAGAGAATTTAATCAAAAACTATGAAGGCAATTGGTTTTATTACTACAAATGACAGTCATAAAACCGGCATTTACCCGGGCAAGTTATTAATTGTATAATATTTTGGGGTTTTTATTTATTTATTCGATAAAAAGGAGGTTATAGGATATTCAAAAATTGTTAGCTTAAAAAAGGTAGGTTTCAAAATGAAAGAAAATCACCTGAGAATTTCTATGGTTGTCACTATGTTCGTTTTGTTTCTTGTTTCTTTGCAGGATGTATTTGCTTCTACCAGCCCTTCTTCCGAACAAACAGATCTCAGATCCAAGACCGAATGGGTGGCTTTTCAATTTGGCGTTGGAACTGGTCTTATCGCGGTGCATTTAGATCTAATAACTATACGCAGACCGTCCTTTTTCTGGGAACTTCTCCATTATAGATCAACTGGATTATTAGATTTCGTCCATATAGAAATAGGGACTCTTGGAGGTTTGCCCTACAGAATTGGCCAAAACTATGAGTTGCGAACAGGATTAGGTCTCGTATACAGTTATTATTATCGCGATAAACGAACTTGGGACGGCTATGGAATCTCTCCCCAAATAAGTTTTCTACTGACTAAATCACGAAAAATAAAATGGGAAATAACAGGATCATTGCATCTCCCTATTTCAGGGAAATATGGCGTTGACAGTGAATACAAATATCTTCAACCCGAACCCTTTGAAAAACCCGTAATATTCACTGTCTGTATTGGTTTCAGAATTTAAAAAAAAGTTTATCCGGAAAAAAACAACTGATCCAAAATTTATTTAACAGTCAGTACAGTGCTTTGTCATATACATATGTAGAGAATTTTCCGGGTATTTTTTTAAATTTCATTGTTTTTGTATTTCAATGATAAAATCTGTTTAGGTTAAAAATCTTCAAAATCATGAGCGGTCTAAAAACAGAATTCTCCCCTTGCGTCAATGGTTTCAAATTTGAAAACAACTTTAGGCCGGGCATTGAGTGTGTTGTTTTCGGAAAAATTCTCGGCTCTTTATTTTCAATAGGTCTATGCGGAGGGATGTATTTTGCCGCACTTGACAGGTTTCATCAATCAAGACATACAGAGACGAGAACCGATACCCCTGGGTTTCAAGACCGCTTGTTCCTAGAACTTTTTATCAAGCAGATCGCAACATTCACAAAAGGTGTATGGTACAAAGTTTTTCTCTGGCAGGCATCCCCTGACAATGATGAAAATCAAAGGGTAAAAAGCGTAAGCAGCAGGACCAAAGAAGTCTGGCCGTCAATCCAAAACAGCATCGACAAGGGAGTTCCTGTCACCCTTTGTTTGATCTGCGTCAAAGGGTTTTGGAAAAATCCGGCAAAAAACCACCAGGTGATCGCCTGCCATTACGAAGAAAGAAAAAGCGGAATTACCATCAGGGTTTACGACCCCAACCACCCGGGAGTTTTTCAAAAAATTGACTTGGTCATGAAAGAGCGAAACGTCTTGATAAAGTACAGCTCTCCATTCTTGAACCCTGTCAGAGGTTTTTTCCCTGTTATGCACTGATAAGATAACTTTAACCTGCAAAGAATTGGGGTTTTAATATTGGTCAAAACTTAATTGCTTTACAAATGAAAGATTGTGCTTTCTGCAGAATAATTGAAAAAAACTTCCGAGCAGTTAAATCTACGAAGATGACCTTGTCGTCGCCATCATAGACATAAAGCAGGTCAACAGCGGTCACGATTTTATCATCAAAAGTATGATTTTTCGTCGCGAAGATGATAAACAGGGCTATGCGCAAAACAGGCATCCGTACTGAAGGGGTTAATTATTTTTTAGCCGACCTTCATGTTTTCCCAA
>JAFGON010000103.1 GCA_016926475.1 candidate division WOR-3 bacterium
ATATATAAAAAGTGAAAAGATTAAAAATGAGTTCATTTTTTATATAGATAATAATCCGGATCCCGACTATATAACGTTTTCAGGTTCGGGTGAGCCTACATTGAACATCAAAATAGGGGAAATTTTGAATTTCATCAAAGGGAAAAAACCTGATATACCCGTCGCAGTTTTGACGAACGGAACTCTTCTTTGGGATGACAACGTAAAAAAAGCACTTCTTGATGCGGATGTTGTTCTTCCGTCTCTAGACGCAGCAACTCAGGGAGGATTTGAAAAGATCAACCGTCCGGTAAAGGGGCTTTCAATAGAAAAATATATCCAAGGAATAGAGAATTTTAAAAAAGTATTCAAGGGTAAACTTTGGCTGGAGGTTTTTATTCTTCCGGGATATAACGACAGCGAGGCAGAATTGACAGCGCTTAAAAAAAGCGTAGAAAGAATTGAACCTGACATCGTTCAGCTTAACACTCTTGACAGGCCTGGTACCGTCCCAAATTTAAAAAGAGCTACAAACAAAGACTTCCAAAGGGTTATAAATCTGTGGAAAATGGAAAATGTAGAAATTATTTCCTTTCCTGTTGAGAGAAAAAATATCCAATCTTACAGGAAAGACTTTGAGAGCATGATATTGGAAACAATCGCGAGAAGACCCTGCACCGTTGATGACCTTTCAAAAATATTGGGTCTTCATTCAAACGAGATAAACAAATATTTAAGCGTTTTGGAAGAAGAAGGTAAAATTGAAGGCGTCGAACAGGACAGAGGAACTTTTTATCAACTTATGCACGACTAAGTTAACATACGGATTTATGACGCAGAAAACAATCAACGTAATCCCGATAAAAGTACAAATGAATTGGTATGGGTTAATATCATTTAAAAGAAATTTTGTCTAATTATGCCGCTGATAAGAAGAATAAGGGAAGAAGACTGGCAGATCTACCGGAATATTAGACTTGATGCTATGAAGGAATCTCCCATGGCTTTTTCTACAACGTATCAGGATGCCCAAAAAAGAGATGATCGTACCTGGAAAGAACAGGTTCATAGCGCTGTTTCCGGAAGTGAGAGGTGTACTTATTTGGCTTTTGACGGAGATAAAGCTATCGGCGTCGCTTCTATTTATGGAACAGACGAAGAAGGAGTCGGCGAGTTGATTCAGGTCTGGGTTTCACCCGACTATCGAGGGACATCAACTGCTTTTGACCTGATAAAAACTGTTCTGGATTGGGCGAGTAGAGAGAACTACAAGTCAATCCTGGCGATAGTGAGGAAAGACAATGAAAAAGCTGTTAATTTTTACATAAAATTCGGTTTTGAAAAGATAGACAAGTCAAAAGAAAATTATTGTCTTCTAAAGGAAATAGACTGAAAAATATTTAGTTTTTTGAGTATTGAAAATACTATGACGACACGGATAATTAAAAAGAAATCTGAAAACTCTTAATAACAGAATTAATCTATGTTAGAATCAATTCTAGTATTTGCTTTGTTTGTTATGGAAATAAGGAAATTTAACTTGGAAAAACGGAGGCTTTTATGGGCAGGAAGATAATTGTAATTGGCGGTTCAGCTGCAGGACCGAAAGCGGCGGCAAGAGCAAGGAGAATGGATGAATTCGCGGAAATAACAATTTTTCAAAAAAATCCTGACCTTTCCATGGCTTCATGCGGGTATCCTTATTATGTTGGCGGTTTCTTTGACGACAGAAATAAACTGCTTTGTACAACAACCGGAGTTGTTCGTGATCAGAAGTATTACTGGAATGCAAAAGGTATTGTCGCTAGAGTGAACACGGAAGTTACAAAAATTGACAGAGGGAAAAAGCAAGTTGAATTCTTGGATATCTTGAATGGCAAAACAGGGACGATGAAATACGACAAATTGATCATCGCAACCGGCTCTTTGCCCAACATGCCTCCTATTCCGGGAAATAAACTCGAGGGAGTGACTACGCTTCAGTCAATGAAAGACGCGGATTATTTAAGAAAGATAAAAGATGAAGGCAAGATAAAAAAGGCCGTTGTCATCGGAGGCGGACTTATAGGTGTTGAAACGCTTGAAGCTCTTAATCTTGCGGGCATAGAGCTTACACTGGTGGAACTTTTGCCCCAGCTCCTGACCTTTCTGGATTGGGAAATGGCAGCTCTTGCGGAAAATTATCTCAGGACAAAAGCAGACATAATCACCAAAGACGGCGTTTCTGAATTCCTGGGAAAAGAAGGAAAATTGACTGCGGTTAGGCTTCAATCCGGCAAAGTAATACCCTGCGAACTCGCTGTTGTCGCCATTGGAGTAAGACCTAACACGGAATTAGCAAAGAAAGCCGGAATTGAAACAGGAAAACTCGGTGGAATAAAAGTAGATAAATACATGCAGACATCGGACCCTGATATTTATGCCGTCGGTGATTGTTGTGAGATAAAAAATATTATTTTAGAAAAATCAGTTTTAGCTCCTTACGGCGACCTCGCCAACCTGGAAGGACGTGTTGCGGGAGAAAATGCCATAATTGGAAACAAAGCTGTTTTTCCCGGAACAATACAGACTGGAATATGCAAGATTTTCGAATATGGAATTGGCATAACAGGGCTTTCGGAATCAAAAGCAAAGGAAGCTAAAAAGGATTACATATCTGTGATAAATGCCAGCCCAGACAAACCTGGTTTTATGAACGGAAAATTGCTTGTCACAAAACTTATTTCCGACAAAAAAACAGGGAAAATACTCGGAGCCCAGTGCCTTGGACCTGGAGACGTCAGCAAACAGCTGGCAATATGGGCGACTGCTATTAAAGGAGGCTTAACGGTGGAGGACATGGTAAACGGCGATCTGCCCTACGCCCCCCCATTTTCACTAGCCATAGACCACAGCATCGCTTCTGCACACATTCTTCAGAACAAGACCAGAGATTTATTCACAGGAATTTCATCTTTAGAATTAAAGGATAAAATTGACCGGAAAGAAGACATTTTTATTCTTGACGTCCGCGGTCAGGATGAATTCGAGCAGACAAAAATTGGAATAGGCGAAAAGCTGATACCTCTGGGTGCTCTAAGAAATCGTCTGAACGAATTACCCGAAGATAAAAATAAAGAGATAATCACATACTGCAAAATCTCACTTCGCGGTTACGAAGCGGCTGTTCTTCTCAAAGCGCATGGATTTAAAAATGTGAAAGTGCTCGAAGGCGGAATCTTGGCATGGCCGTTTAAGAAGGAAAAATAAGACCTGGACAAGATCTAGTTTTTTTTAAAACAACTAAATTAGCTCGTGCTATATCGATGTTAGAATCTGAAAATCAAATTGCGTATTGTGAATTATATGAAAATGAATTTGACACGATCTGGAAAATAGACAGAAGTGAATACGTTGAAGCGATTTATTTATATAAAGCAGGAAAACTTGAGAGACAAAAGATAGGACAAAGTTTCGGCAAATTTTTGTTTGAAAAAGCGGTTAGCCTAGCTCGATATCTTGGAGAAAAAGGCTTTATATCACTTCGTGCGAATGCAAAAATACAGTGGATTTCTATTTTCATCTGGGTTGTAGGCTAACTGATGAAATTGACGAGGAACTGTATTCTCTTGAGCCGAAAGGCATTTATATGGATATGTTACTGTACAACGGCAAACAATGAAATTTAAAAACATAGATGGAATGAGCGGAGATGACCTGCTCAGGGAAATAACTCAAGGGG
The DNA here is from genome assembly GCA_016926475.1 of candidate division WOR-3 bacterium. Classification (NCBI taxonomy): domain Bacteria; kingdom Pseudomonadati; phylum Caldifarciminota; species Caldifarciminota bacterium. The sequence goes on from JAFGON010000103.1 coordinate 3,701, forward strand.
GAAAATTCGTAGTCTTCCAATACTGTGTATCCATCATTATATTGTCTTTTAAGCGAGGATCAGCCATTTATTTCATTAAAGGAAAAGAGAAATCGTTGAAGTATTCTTTTAAGTATTCTTTGGTGACCTGGCTTTTGGGCTGGTGGGGAATACCTTGGGGTCCGATATTTTCAATTCGAAGCCTCTACATAAACAACAAAGGCGGAATTGACGTGACTAAAGACGTCATCCAGAGTGTCGCCAAAGTTAAGAAATAAAAACTTAGTGAAAATTAAATTTTTGAAAGACAATGACTTACTAAAACTATCCTGAATACCTGCTTACTCCCATAAATACAAAAGCATTAAACTAAATATTTTTTAAGAATGGATAAGGTTTCTCTCTATGCGAAAAATTTTGGAAAAAAAGTGTAAAATTTATTTGTTTCATATGAATATCCAAAAAAAGTATGAGAACATTGGGAAGTAAAACATGTAAATAGCCTTAAAGCCGAAACATTAGCAAAACTTATTTTTTTCGTGATTCCGCTCAGAAGACAAATAAATAAAAGAGCTATTGCCAAAGACATAAACCAGCACATATTTTTATATGGCATTTTATGTGAAAACATGGAGGGTTTTATGAGAATTTTTTTCCAATTTATACTTTTAATAGGAGTGACGAATTTTTTTTCGTGCTCGGAGGGGAAAAACATGAATCAAAACAACTACAACGAACTGACCCCGGAAGAAGAAATGGTCATTGTCCACAAAGGCACAGAAGCGCCTTTTACCGGAGAGTATTATAATTTTTTTGAAAAGGGCGTATATCAGTGCAAAAGGTGCGGAGCTCCACTCTTCAGATCTGAAGACAAATTTCATTCTGGAAGCGGATGGCCGAGCTTCGACGATGAAATCGAAGGAGCGGTGATAAGACAGACAGACGCCGACGGAATGAGAACGGAAATTTTATGCGCGAACTGCGGGGCGCATCTGGGACATGTTTTTGTAGGAGAAGGGATGACCGACAAAAACACAAGACACTGCGTCAATTCAATTTCCCTTGTGTTTGTACCCGACGATTCCTTTTTGAAAAAAGCCTACTTTTCCGGCGGATGTTTTTGGGGAGTGGAATACCATTTTGAAAAAAAGGAAGGGGTTATATCTGCCATTTCTGGTTACATGGGAGGTTCCGTGGACAATCCTTCCTACCAAGATGTCTGCTCGGGAAACACAGGACACCTGGAGACAGTTGAAGTGACCTACAACCCTTCAAAAGTAAGTTTTGAGGAGCTGACAAAACTATTCTTTGAAATTCACGATCCGACTCAAGTCAACAGACAGGGTCCGGATGTCGGGGAACAATACCGCTCTGCAGTCTTTTACGAAAATGATGAAGAAAAAAAGATTGTCGAAAAGTTAATAGGAATTCTGGAAAAAAAAGGATATAACATTGCCACGGCGCTGATTCCTGTCAGTGAATTCTGGGAAGCTGAAGATTATCATCAGGATTACTACCGGAATAAAGGAGAACAGCCCTATTGCCATAGTTACATCAAAAGGTTTGATTAATATAGAAGTTATAAAACAAAGCCATTTAAATGGTGACGGTGCTTGACGAAACTGTTTTTTCAGTCTCCCTGCACTATATCAAGACGGCACCAGAAAACTGAAGAAGGGAGCTTTCTATGAAAAACACAGTCTATATTCTCACCTTTGTTTGCGCATTCTTCATGCTTGTCGCAAAATCGGCAGATGCCTGCACACGGGCGGTCTATCAAGGTCCCGATGGCATGATTGTCACGGCA
>JAFGON010000104.1 GCA_016926475.1 candidate division WOR-3 bacterium
ATAATTAAACTTTACTAGTAATGTTGGTCTTGGCAACTTATGGAATTTCCAAACTTCTGAGTTGCTGTTTTTAGAACGTATTAGTAAGAGGTAGTGTATGAAGCTGTATGTGGGTAATTTGCCCTATGAACTGAATGAAGACGAATTGAGGACAATGTTCGCGCAATTCGGAGAAGTGGCGTCAGTAAACATCATTTCCGACAGAGTCACAAAACGTCCAAAAGGATTTGGTTTTGTCGAAATGCCTAACAACCAAGAAGCCGAAAATGCGATGAAAGATCTCAACGAAAAAGAGGTAAAAGGCAGAAAAATCAGAGTCAACGAAGCAAGGCCTAAAGAGGAAAATCCGAGATATAATTAGATCCCAGATATTCCGTAAAATTTCAAAATAGAAAATTTAAGCTCTCAGCGTTTTTGTTGGGAGCTTTTTATATATTCTACAATCTTTTGTAATCTGAAAAAATGTGAACCTTTCCAGTATATTTTACCGCAACCCGAACATACATAAAATTCATTGTACCTTTGAGACGTGCCCCAGGGAATCTCGGAAATTATCTGTTTTTTTTCAACGGGAGACAGCTTACCCCCGCATTCGGTGCATAGGCTGAACGGATTAATTTGATCGAATAGAGCGAACTTGTCGCATACTTCAATAATTTGATCCTCGGTTTTAGTGTTTCTTATCCAATAACCGTAATTCACTTTTTTTCTCATCAGCAATTGTACGTCTCTTGTCAAGACAGTTCTTGATTCCTTTTGTGCTATGTCAGCTATCTGAGAGTCTTCGAAATTGTTCTGATACTTACAGTCAAATCCCAAAAGTCTCAGCCTGCGAGAAAGGATTCCCAGATGGACATCGGCGATAAATTTGATTTTTACCATAAAAGTTTTTACCTGAGGAAAGACTTCAAGGGTTGTCGGATATGTAATTTTGTAATCAGGGAGAACTTCTTTCCCGTCTGCGAAAATTACACCGAATTCGGTGTGTGGGACACCCTGGCTTTCGATTATGTCTTTGACCTGAGAACCAGTTATTAGGTCTAATTTTGCTGATCGGAATTTTTTTTCTTTTGGCAAAAAGTCGTTGAGTTCGTCATGGAAAAGAATTTCAATTGAAATCATTGCGTTGGCTTCCAAGCGGATTTACCTTACAATTGGTTTTCCAGAATTTTAATAGATTGTCGCAATTTTCTTTAAGCGTCTCGTATCCGTCAAGAACTTGCTGAAGAAGCGCGAAATATCCGATGAATATGTTTTTGAAGTCGGTTGCGTAAATACAATCTGAATTTATCAGTTTATGATTTAATAGGTCTATATTTCTGTACATGAAAGGTATGGCAGTGTTGAAAGCGAAATCGTTAGAAATTTTTTCTTCAAGCTTTATCTCCTCAAAACTAATGTAGTAGCTTACCAATTTATTTCTGAGATCGTAATTCCTTATTATATTGAGGTTACCGCTGTTGACTATTGAAACATAAGCGGACATCTTAGGAGTAAATTGATTGATTGTAGCTATGTCCTGAAACACTTCTATAGAATTTTCCGGAGTATGGGTGTTTTGTTTGATCGACTCTGTGAAGGCTTTTGCCCTTTTGTTTTTTTTTCTGTTTTGTTCGGTTAGTTGTTGGGCAATATCCAAATCGTGCTGTAGATCACGCATGAAGTCATCCAGATATTTTTTTTCTAACCTGATCATTTTGACTTTCTCCCAATAAGAATTAAGAATGAAAGTCACAGATACACCTGCTGTGACGATCGCCAGATCGATGATATATCCTGTATAAAATGATACCGGTTTTATCGTAACTATTTGAGCGTTTACAAAATTCAGAAAAAAAACTAATCCCATTATTATCCCTCCATATACACTACGGCGAACGCTTTAATATCATGCGATCTATCAAAGATTTAATATTAATGTCACAAAAAACGGAACGAGAGCTGTCAGCAAAAAACCGTTCAAGATGGAGATAAACGCGTATTCACTGCCTGAAAATTTCGTTATCACCGGTAGAGTAGTGTCCATAGATGTAGCCCCTCCTGAAGCTATGGGCGCGAGTTTTCCGAAAAACTTTATCAAGATGGGTGTAAAAAGAAGTGTTATTATTTCTCTTGTTAAATTTGAAATCAACGCGATTATTCCGAGAGTTTCTCCGCTAATTTTCGTTATAAAAACGCTGGATAGGCTGTAATACCCAAAACCCGCTCCAACTGCCAGGGATTCTTTGAAACTGACTCCCTGGATTAAGGGTGAAACAATCGCCACCCCTCCTAAAGTGCCTAATATTACAGAAATTGGAGCTGTAAATACCTTGAAATTCATCCGCTTGAGGGCTTTAAAAGTCTTTTTATCCGCACCTATATCTACCCCAACCAGGAAAATAAGACAATAAAGTGTGTATGTGCTGAAATCAAAGCCGGTCAATGTTTCCGGAAAGTAGTCAAAAAAGCCGACAAAAACACCCAATGAGAAAAATAGGATTATTACAATGGATTTAATCATTCGTTTTCACGGAAGAAAATTTTGAAAAAAATGTATGAAATCAAAACACTGCCGGAAATGCCGGCAAAAGAAAGTATGACCGCCTTCAAACCTAAGGAAAAAAATTTTTCAACAAGGGCTTTGTTCTGACTAACGGATATTCCCAGAAAAAAAAGGAGCGCGTAAACGGTGGCTTCAGACGCGTGATTTATTAATTTCATGGTTTTTTCTTTGTTTCTAAGAAGAAATCCAAAACCTATACCTGAAGTCAAGAGTATCAAAAATATCAGCAGTTTAACCTCCCCAGCGACGAATTTAGTATTTTAATAATCCGCTTTTGGATTTTTGGGTATATATCTTTATTTTCAAAATTCAACCTTGAATAAATTATGGTGAATTTTCGCCCACTCTATCCCGTTTGCCACCTCTTTTGGAAACGGAACTAGAAATTTGCCAGTGAGACTATTTTTTGATAGATAGTTTTCAAAACACATGATTATGTCTATGGGTTTCGCATTTGCACATTTTTCGTGAGTGTTGAAATTATTTTATCGCATGATTTTTTCAAGCTCTTCATGTGTTCTGGTTTCCCCCCAGTAGATTATTCCAAGGGATGTGTATTTACCTGATTAACATTCGATTTCTTCGTTGAGGAGTGAATAGAATTCACCAATCGATCTGAGGTTGTATGCCGCGACGAGTTCTTCTATTTTGAGATCCCTTGTAAAAATTGTTTGGCAAATTATAAAATAACTGAATAAAGAGGTCAAAATATTATAGCTTAATACATAAATTCACTTGTCAGAGGAAAAAATATAAAGTATAAAAGTATTTTTTATTTTCTGAAACTCTTCGAGCCGGTTAACCTAAAGATCTTTCCAAGGTTTCCGGCCGGCAGACGAAAGTCTCGAGGGCTTCTATGGAAACATTCAAGCCTCCCGTGTTTGGAAAGGAGAGGAAATGGAAAGCTTTTTTCTTAGAACACTTCAGGGGTCTGAAGTGCTATTTTCAGAGGCTTGATGTATCTGAAGGGTAAAAAGCCAAGCGCGATGTACCTTGTCTTTTCCCTTTTAGGGTTTATTCTGGTGCTTTTTATAGGTGTGCCGGTGTTGAAGGCTCTCTTCGGAACCCCAGTAGATTCTATGCGCAGCTCTCTTTCTGAAAAGTCTGTCTATTTCTCAATTCTGATGACCGTGTTTTCCGCAGCTTTTGCCTCCTTGATAGGAATTATATTCGGAGTTCCGCTGGCGTATATACTGGCCAGAAAAAATTTTTTTGGTAAAAGACTGGTAGAAAGCCTCATAGACATTCCGGTAGTCATACCTCATTCAGCCGCCGGAATCGCTCTTTTATTTGTGTTCGGAAGAAATTTTTTGACCGGTAAACTTTTCAACCTCATAGGCGTTTCATTTTACAACAGCATACCCGGAGTTATTATAGCTATGCTTTTTGTAAGCATACCATTTCTAGTGAATTCAGCCAGAGAGGGTTTTGAATCCGTCGACGAAAAGCTTGAAAAAGTGGCTAGGTCTCTCGGCGCTTCTCCATGGAGAACATTTTTAACGATTTCAATGCCGCTCGCATCCAGAAGCATTCTCGCGGGTTCTATTATGATGTGGGCGAGAGGAGCGAGTGAATTCGGGGCAGTACTCATCCTCGCGTACAACGTCAATTTTTTTGGGAACTATGTACGGGTCGCTCCTATACTCGTGGCAGAGAGGTTCAACTCATTTGGGCTCGAATACGCGAAACCGGTTACAGCTATTGTAATACTCATCTCCCTTGTAGTGTTTGTCGTCCTGAGAATGTTTACGGCTAAAGAGAAAAAGCATGATTAAAATAAAATCTCTTAAATTAAATTTAGGCTCTTTTTATCTCGAAAACATAGATCTTGAAATCCAAAGCGGAGAATACTTCATAATCTTGGGGCCAACAGGAGCGGGAAAATCAATCATGCTTGAAGCGTTAGCTGGACTTCATCCTTTAATCGAAGGAAAGATAGAGGTAAACGGAAAGGACATAACAAATTTTCCGCCTGAAAGGCGAAAAATCGGTATTGTATATCAGGATTACTCTCTTTTTCCTCATATGTCTGTCTATGAAAATATCGCCTA
>JAFGON010000105.1 GCA_016926475.1 candidate division WOR-3 bacterium
AGTCTCATGCGAGATTTGATGCCTGGTTTCATTGCCCAGAAATATTCCGAAGGAGTAAAATCCGGATTTTTTGAAGCGGCAGTCCTTTTTACCGACATATCAGGTTTCACAGAGATGACGTCAAAATTGATGGGCAGGGGCAAAGAAGGAATTGAAATACTCACCCTTACAATAAATGAAGTCTTCTCCCCCGCAATTTCAGTTGTCAGGACTTCAGGAGGATTTATTTCAGTTTTCGGAGGAGATGCATTTTACGCGATTTTTGGGTCGGAAAACGCAAATTTCCGTGAAAACGCAATATACGCAGGTCAAAGAATTGCTCAGATTTTCAGAGAACAAGGATTAAAAAAAACAAAGGGAGGGACTTTCTCCCTTTCCGTGAAAACAGGCATCTCCATTGGAGAAATTCAATGGGGTATAATAGAAAATCCTAGACAAAACTCCTACTACTTCAAAGGCAATCCAGTCGATCTTGCCGCTCAAGCTCAAAATCATTGCCCGAAGAATTCTGTATCAATTGACAAATCATTGAAACGTAGCCTTAAAAACTTTAAATTCAAAAAAATCAGACCTTTAGCTTACGCACCGCTTTTTACTATTAACACTCCCCGGGTATCACAAACCACTAAAAACTGTTCGGAACAGGTTTCAAAACTTTTCTTCCCCTCAAATCTGCTTGAAAGAAATCTGATGGGAGAATTCAGAGAAGTGGCAAGCGTTTTTATGTCGTTTATGGATACAGAGCTTGTAAAAGACAATATCTCAAGAGTAATAGACCTGGTTCACGAAACAGGAGGATATTTCAACAGGATAAGCTACGGAGACAAAGGAGGGTTTCTGCTCGTTTTCTACGGAGCTCCTGAAGGTAGAGAAATGCTCTGCGAAAGAGCTGTAAAGATGTCTCTTTCCGCTTCAGAAATTCCCCGTTTTTTGATTTGTACAGGCATATCTTTCGGCATGTGTTTCTCTGGATTTTCCGGAAGCGAAAAAAGAGCTGAATATACCTGTCAGGGTGAAAAGGTAAACCTCGCCGCGAGGCTGATGAGCTATAAATCCGAATACCTCCCGCCCCAGCCAAGAATACTGGTAGAAAATTCGATCTTTCAAAAACTGAAAGACGCGTACATTTTCGATAAAATCGGCGAATCGGTTTTGAAAGGGTTCAAAGACCCGATGCCAATATTTTCCTTGAGGGGTGAGGAAAAAAAGAAAATACCTGGAACTGATAAATCCGGATTTGTTGGAAGAGGACATCAACTATCAAAAAACCTGAAAATGCTCGAAGAAAATTTAAACAAAAACCATTTCGGGGGAATTGTCAAAATCGAGGGAGAAGCCGGCGTAGGAAAGAGTTTTTTCGTTTCTGAAATAAAGGAAAAGACCTCCTATATGCAATGGATTTCGATTTCTTGCGATCAAATTTACAGGTATTCGCTAAATCCGCTTAAACAGTTTTTGGGAGATTTTTTCATTTTCGACCAGACTCAATCCAACGAAGATAAAATATCGTCCATGAAAGGTAAAATAGAAAGTTTGTTTTCAGGCAAAGACGCTTTCAGCATATTTGAGATGGAAAAAATGCTCTATATTTTTTCTGATTTTCTGGGCATAAAATCCAAATCTTCCCCTTACGGGGATTTAGACTTAAAAAACAAAAAAGCCGAACTTTTCTATTTCATTAAATCAATCATAAAAAAAATGTCTTTACGTTCGCCACTTGTAATTTTCATCGACGACATCCATTGGATAGACACCGATACTCTTGAATTCATAAAAACACTCTGCAGAAATGTCGAAAATTACCCTTTCGCGGTTATCCTGACATCGAGGCCTTCGGTCGACGGCAACAGAATCGATTTATTTGAAGAGGAAGACTGCAAAAACATAAAACACCATTTCATTCACCTCGGACCGTTGAGCCAGGAAGATTCTTACGATCTGATAAAAAAATTTCTCAAACAAAAAAACATTCCTGGGTCTACACTCGAATTTGTCCAAAAAAAATCCGAAGGCAATCCTTTTTACATCAAACAGACTTTGAGCTTTCTCCTCGAGAACAATCTGCTCGATGAAAACTTCAGAATATCATACGGATCTGCCTTCATCCCTTCCGGAATCAGAGCTATATTGGTTTCGAGGTTTGACAAGTTCAATGAAGACCTAAAACAAACCGTAGTAAAAGCCTCTGTCCTCGGATTTGAATTTCAACTGGAGACGCTAAAAAAAATGAATCTGGAAAATGACCTGGTGAAATTGCTCACCGATGGTGAAAAAAACGGAATTTGGTCACCATCCAAAAAAGGTTTTTACGAATTCAGCCACTCTCTCATCAGAGAAACAGTATATGAAATGCAGCTTTTGACCGAGAGAAGAAAGTTGCACCTACAAGCGGCGACTATATATGAAGATTTAGAAAAGGATCAATCGGCTAAATACACGAGTATAATAGCCTACCATTACGACCTTGCTGAAGACAGGGATAATGCTCCCAAGTATTTAAAAAAAGCTCTGGAACTCGCCGAAAAGGCTTTCTCCAACTCCGATTCTCTAAGGTTTTGCGAAGCTCTCGACAAGTACCTTCCCGGCGGAAGTGAGAAAATACGGAATTGTTTGAGAAGAGTACAACTCTTGAAGCTTACGGGAAGCCTTAAAAGAGCCGAAGTTTTAGCTGAAAAAACGATCGTTGAAAGCGAAAAGGAAGATTTGCCGGATTTGACCATAAAGTGTCTTCTGGCGCTTTCGGAAATATCTCTGAAAAGATTCGAATTCGAAAAATCCTTTGAAGCTCTAAAAAAATCGGAAAAAATCCAAACCGTGGACGAAAACCTGAAAGCTTACATACATGAAGTTTTCGGAATTTATTTTCATGGAATTAACAACGAAGAAAAAGCTCTGCCGCACTTCAAAAGAGCTCTGAGCTTTTACAGAAGAACTAAAAACAAATCCGGCGAAGCAAAGGTTTTATCGAACATAGCCATACTGTGCGGCAGAGAAATCGGTTTTTCAAACGTTTTGACGTATCTTTTTGACGCCCAAAAAATTGCTGAAGAAACTGGAAATCTTTACGACCTTGAAATCATCTATTCGAGCATTGCCCTGACTTACACGGAATTGTATCTCGAACTGGAAAAAAGTTTAGAATTTTACCACAAAGCGATTGAAATCTCCCAAAAAATCGGAAACAAATCAACTCTTATGAACAACATAAACAACATGGCCAATGTTTACCTTGCTGTCTATCAACATACAAAAGCCGAACAATTGTACAGGGATTCACTGGATTTAGCTCTTGAAACAGGGCGCAGTCAGGGGATTTTCAACTCTCTTATGAACCTCTCAATTTTATACAAAGATTTGGGCGATTTTGACAGGTGCGTCGAACACATCGAAAAAGCTGAGTCATTGCTCAGTTTAGAATACAACAGAGACTTGTTGAAGGATGTTTTTACGCTGAAAACAGAGGTTTTATCCTTAAAGGGAGATTTCGTGAAAGCAGAAAAAAATCTTGACAGAATAAAAGATATCGAAGCCGAAACTCAGAGTGAAGACAACTTGGAGGAATTAGCATTACTCAAAATGAGGATTTCTTTTCTAAAAAATCCAGACCAAGAAACCGTCAAAGCCATGATTAGTTCAGCGAAAAAGATAAACTCTCTGTCGTCAAGAGCCCGAGCTTTTTACTCGATATGGGAAAGTACGAAATCCAAGGACAGCGCGGAAGAAGCTCTTAAACTTTACAATGAAATAATAGAAATGCCTCCTGATGTCTACCAGAACTTTAAATCCGCTGAATATTTAAAAATAAGGAACGAACTTGAAAGGTTTTTAGGTAAATTTACGAGACCACAGGAAAACTGAAGGAAAAAACACTTCCCGATCCTTCTTCAGAGAAGACATTGATCTGCCCGTTGTGAAGCTCGACAAGCCTCTTGACAATCGATAGACCAAGGCCTGTCGTCTTTTCTCCTTCTGTGCCCATTCTTCTAGCTTGGGTGAATTTGTCGAAAATTTGGCTTTTTATCTTGTCCGGTATCCCTATTCCGTTGTCGGAGATCGAAATTATTGCCCTTTTCTTCCCTTGGGAAAATTCCTCAGTAAGGGTTATATCTATTCTGCCTCCTCTTTTCGTGAATTTCAGGGCGTTGGAAAACAGATTCTGCAAAATCTGCCAAAACCTGTTTAAATCAATCATGCAAAGAAGACTTCCTGACTTGTTTGTCCAGGTGAATTTAATTTCCTTTTTTTCGGATAAATTCTGGAAATCTCTGGAAAATTCGGAAATAAGACAGGCAACGTCGTATTTTTCGAGACTTAGCGAAAAGTCTTCGCTTTCTATTTTGTTCACTTCGAGAATATCGTTTACGAGGACAAGAGCTCTTTCGATATAGTGCTTCATCACTTCAAGGGTATTTTCGGAATCCTCGTCGAAGCCGTTGACTTCCAAAAATATGTCGATGAGAGGCAGAAGGGATCCTATAGTCCCTTTAAGGTCATGCGAAACCAAACGCAGTATTACGTCTTTGGATCTGTTCAAAGCAACAAGCTCTTCGTTTTTTTTCTCCAATTCGTCTTTTTGGCTTTGGATTCTGGTGTTGGCCTGGGCGAGTTCTTCATTTTTCATTTTGTATATGGCGTTTTCTCTCTCCTTTACTTTTATTTCGAATCTCGCGTCCATTTCCGCGATTTTCGCGGCTTTTTCCTCGTTGAAAATTTCACCCGCTTTTTCCGTGAAAATTCTGCTGTAAAAAAGGGCTTTTTTGTAATTTTTTCTTTTTTCGTAAACGTTGGAAAGGCTTTTCGCCGTGTTTGCGACACCGAGCTTGTTGCCGATTTCGGAATACGAATCAAAAGCTTTTTTTATGTATTTGAGTGCAGTTTTATACTCGCCCTTTTCTTCCATGACAAGGCCTATATTGAAAACGCTCGGGGTCATTCCCAGTTTGTTTTTAATCCCTTTTTTCAGGGACAGAGATTTTTTGTAGAACTTAAGAGATTCTTCTAAATCGCCTTTCTCCCTGTAAACTTCTCCTATGTTGTTGTAAATGTAAGCAAGAGCTCTCTTGTCATCCGTAGCCAGGTTTTCTGCTCTCCTGAGGTATTCAAGGCTCTTTTCGAATTCGCCGAAATGCCTGTAGATATTCGCGATATTGTTGCAACTCTGCTGTAGCCACCTTGAGACACCTTCTCTTTCCCTGAGTTCAAGAGATTTCTTCATCAGGTCGAGAGCCTTTTCCTTTAAACCGATTTTGACAAAAACTATCGCCATACCCTCGTAAGAGCTTGTCAGAGTTTTAATGTCGGGTGTCCCTTCCGATGCTTTATGAAAATAGCCCAGGGCTTTGTCGAAATCGGACATAGCGTAAGAGACGAAGCCGAGTCTCAGCAAAGCCTGTCTTTTCTTGTTCTCGATTTTTGCCCTCTCTGATATCTCAAGGGCTTTAACCGCCGCGTTGAAAGAAGAGGCGAAATTTGAATTGTCGAAGTATTCCTTGGCCTTTCCGAGCAAAAAAGAAGCTTTATCTTCTTCAGTGAAAACATTTTCTTTTTCGTATAAAATCTTACTAACCTTATCCGGCAAAGGTTTCTCCTTAGTATCTTAATCTGATTTTAAGCGAGTTTACAAATTATTGAAAGAGAAAATATTTCTTTTGAAAAAGTACTTGTTTCCATAAAAAAAAGGGGAGACAAAGCTCCCCTTTTATCACCTCGGATTGAGATTATTTTGTCAAATTTATTTGACTATATTGACTTTCAGAGACCTTTCATTGCCGTTTACAGAAGCTCTTAAGAAGTAAAGCCCTGAAGAAAGATCTTCCGAGTTGAAGCTGAGTTCGTGATTTCCTGCAGAAAGTTTACCCTGATAGAGGTTCCTGACGTTTCTTCCGGAGAGGTCATAGAGTGAAATCGTGACGTCGGATTCGGACACGACAGAAATGCTGAAAACAGACTTTGCGGTCACAAACGTTGGACAGGCGAGTCTGAATAGAGAAGGAACGGTTATTCCTATTTCATCCACACCGACTGAAGACCAGGTTCCGTGACAAGCCACCCAGACATCCTGCGTAGATGATTCTCTTGAAGGTGCCCATGAACCTGTGAACTCGTAAGCTCTTCTGCTTACTGCTCCAGGCGGTACCGCGCTTGTCCCAGTGGAGAAAGTGCTCTCAAGGACAGTGATCTGACCTACGTAAAAAGCTCCGTCGTTGATGACAACCGCAGGGCTGACAGGAGCTTTGAACCATAAACCTGCTTGTGCCGTCGTCACAGGCAATCTTGTCGAGAAGAGGATAGTTCCAGGGCCGCCGTCTGTCCCGTCGTCATCCATTATTATCAATTCAACATCGCCGTTGGCTGAGACAGTAGCCGGGAAAAATCCCACAGAGTCAATAGTGAACGGGTAATTCGGGGGTTCATACATGTTCCCGTAACCAGATGAATCGCCGTTCCAGGAGGATCCACTGACGGGTATTGTGTCGTTTCCGTAATTATACCATGCGGGGGGTGAAAATGTTTGCAGCCTGAGTGTTATAGAGTCGTTGGCTGGTGTCATGTCGCCTGTAAGGTAAGTTCTGACCTGGACCCTGTACGTCGTGTCTAGGTCGGGGAGAAGGAAAGAGTCATAACTGCAAGTAAAAACATCACCAGGATTTAGAGTTGAAGAGATAGCAACCGTGTCAGCAAAAAGTATTGTAGCGCCTGTTTTTCTGTATATCCTCAGAATTGCATTGAAGTTTGACTCAGGCTGGTTTCCATAGTTTTTAATTTCAGCAACAGGGTAATAAACTGATCCCCTGTCTCTGAAAATGCCGCCTGTCAAAGGATTGTCAATGTATGAGACACCGACATCGTGAATCTGAAGGGTTGTAGATTCCGGCGGTATATAGGCTACTGCCATGCCGTCGACAGGTCTTGACGCTCCCGCTCCCGCTGAACCGTCGCGGAAATACTGGAGTCCAATAGTTCCTGTATTATTCTCAATACCCACCATATCATGTTCTGAGCCTGAATGATTGTAGGTGCCGTTCTGAGGTCCATACTGCATTGTTATACAGCTATCCGCTTTAGTGAGTATTACCTGGAAAGTATGGTAAGTACCGGGTACAGCCCATTCCTGAACACTGTCAAAAGTAACTATGAAAGTGTCAAGCGTTGCAGAAGTGTAATAGTAAACCGCCGGGGAACCAACACCAGGAGAATGATCGAGATCCCCTGTGAATATTGCCAAAAGATCGTTCGGTGGCGTGCTCAACGGGATGTTGTGAAACGGATCAGCGAGGTTTGCGTTGCTTGAAAATGAAAGGTATCCGTTCGAACCAATATAAACCTGATCAACATTGTACCAATAGTAGGGAAAATCAAAACCTATGGGAAAAGGGCCTACTACGTTGTCGTCCATGAGACCAGTCACGAGAGTTCCCGTGGTTGAAATATCCATCCAGTTGTATGTCGGGCCACCCGGATCTCCGGATTTGACATAGACATAACCATAAGCATCCGGAGTTCCAGAATCTGGAGCGAGGAAGCTGATACCGGAGTTCAGATTGCTTCCTGTCCACGGCATCGCCGTAATTGCCGCTGCCGTCAAAAAAGCGACGACGAAAAACATTTTTTTCATAGCGCACTCCTTTCCTTTTTTTTAAGGATAAAGAAATATTAAATACAAATAGTTTAACTATGTCAAGGTTTATCAATTTTATTTGATGAAGCTTCACAAAAAAGTTGCTTAAATTTTAGTTTTATTAAATAAAGAAGTTTTTTTAGTCGCATAAAGTCTTTTATTCTTACGTCTTCAGCTCTTTTTTCTTCGCGGCGGGGAAGAGGACGTTGTTGAGAATCAGCCTGTAGCCGGGCGAATTCGGAAAAAACCTCAGGTCGGTCGGGGGATCTCCGACGTAATGGGCGAAATCCTCGGGGTCGTGCCCGCCCAAATAAGCGAAACTTCCCTGACCAAGGTTGCCGCTGATGTATTTGATTTCATCCGCTCCGGGTACGTCCCCGAGAACCGTAATCTCCTGCCTGACACATTGACGCCTGAAACCGGTGCACTGGCCCAAAAACTCCCTTACAACCCCTACATGGTTCTGGACGAGCATAGCTGGGACAGGATCTTCTTTAGCATTGAACTCGTAGAGCGCGAAAAACACGCCCTCACCCCTCAGGTGGGCTTCCTGTGACACGTCTATAGTAGAATGCTCGTAGATGCCTGGGTCTTGAATGATATCGTAGTTTGTAAACGCCGGTGACCTAGTCGTATCGGGTCCGTAAGGGCCTGACGGATCTCCGTCGAAAGGGGATTCGACCACATCCCTTCCATAGCTGGCAATGGCAATTTCCCACGTGTCAGTCGCCGAGCACATCGCGAAAAGGTACCCGCCGTTTTCGACGTATTCGTAGAGCTTTCTCGCGACTTCGTGCTTTAATTCCCATACTTTTGAAAAACCGAGATTTCCGGCGGTCTCTTCGTTGAACTCGACCTGATCTTTGTACCATTGTGTGTTTCTGTAAGAAGCCCAGAATTTGCCGTACTGGCCTGTAAAATCCTCGTGGTGAAGATGAACCCACTCGTATTCAGAGAGTTTTCCTTCTATTACTTCCCTATCCCATATCCTGTCGTATGTTATTCCGGCGTAGTCCAGCGCGAGGACTACGGCGTCGTCCCAGGGTTGTGCGGTTGGAGTTTGATAGACAGCGACTTTCGGAGCCTTTTGAAGCAAAATCACATCCGCGTTTGAACGCTCAATTTCGGATTTGATCAGTGCTTCTACCTCCGGGGAAATGACCGCATAGACAACCCCGGAAATTTTCAGGTCTTCCTCTATTTGCGGATTGTCCTCCATTATGAAACTGCCGCTCCGGTAATTCACAAGCCACTCCACCGAAAGACCGACTTCAAGAGACCTGTAGGCGACACCGTAGGCTTTTAGGTGGTTTGTCTGTGACAAATCCATCGGAACAAATATTCTTGAAGACAGGCAAGCGCAAAAAACGAAAATATTCATGCGTTTCCTTTGTCCGCTAATATTTTTTTAGCGTAATGAATCCCGCCCTCAACGGACTCAAACACCCCGTCGAGCTGAGCCTCATAGACTTTCGAAAGCAGTTTTCCCATATCAGGTCCGCTTTCAACTCCGATACCGAGAAGATGTCTCCCCATTACAAGCGGTTTCAGCTGGTCTTCTTCGATTTTCATCTCTTCCAAAGTTTTTTCGAGCCAGCTTATCTCTTCAGAAAATCCGAGGGCTTGCCCTCTTCCGAATTTGTCGGCGAGGAAAAGAAGTTTTAAAACCGGCAGTTCAGTCTGGCTCATCAACCTCCTCATGGCGCCTTTTGTCACTTCCCCGCGCGATCTCCACAAGTCGTAGATTCTGTGGTGAGAGACGACCAGCGAAGAAACCCTTTCTGAAACGATTTTCGAGGCTCTCCACCTGTTAAGCACTGCTTTTGCCATTTTTGCACCCTGGGGTTGATGTCCAGGGGAAATGATCCTGCCGGTTTTTTTGCCTTCCTGCGCTTTTTTGGAAGTGACTGTTTTTCCTATGTCATGGAGCAGGACGGATAACATAAGTACGAGTTTTGATTCTTCATCCTCAATCCTCTCCCTTAAAAGAGACGCGATGTTGAGCGACAGGACAGTGTGAACGAAAACGTTACCCTCCGGATGCCACAGAGGATCCTGGCTGCAATCTACCATTCGGAGTATTTCAGGCTCCCTCGCCAGCAAAAAAAGAGAATGGGCGGCGAGCAGACCTCTGCCGGCGTAATCCGCCTCCAAAAACATTTTTTTTATCTCCCCGAAAATTCTCTCAGGAGGCAGTTCGCTTATATCCGTCTTCCTGCAGAGATCCATGGTCGTACTGTCTATCGGAAAACCGAGTGTGGCTGTAAATCTCATCGCTCTGTAAGGTCTAAGAGGATCTTCAGCAAAATGTTTCCAATCGCAAGCCCTGAGAATCCCTGTTTTGATATCTTTAACCCCTCCAAGGGGGTCTATTATCTCGCCGTTTAAAGGGTCTTTCAAAATGCTGTTTACGGTGAAATCTCTTCTCCGGCAAGCTTCGGCATAATCCATGCCGGGAAATATCTCGACATCAAACTCTCTATGGCTTTTACCGACGCTTCTGTCTTTCCTCGGAAGTGAGACCTCAAGGTCGGCTAATCTGTAAACCGCGAAAGATTTGCCGGTCAAATCAACTTTCCCATATTTCCTCAGTATCCCTTCAAGGGTTTCCGGCATAAGTCCGTAGACCTCGGCGTCTATTTCGACGTTTTTTCTCTCCCTTCCCAATATTTCATCTCTGACTGTGCCGCCAACTTCGAAAATCCTGCCACCGGATTTTTTTATCTCTTGCGCAATTTTGGGTAATATTTCTTTTGTCAGGCGAAAATCAGCCGTCAAAAAAACCCTCTCCTTCGGGGCAACCGCAGGGATTTTCACCGCACGAAGGGCATCTGCCCCAATATTTCCGAACGGCGTTTTCAACATCCACACCCGATAAATTTGCGCATGTCATCATCCACGCCAGCACGTCAGCGAATTCACCCTCACAATCTCCAATATCTTTTTTTCTAAGGGCTTGAGCAAGCTCTCCGACCTCTTCGACAAAGTGGTTGAAGCTTTTGGAGACACCGCGTTTTTTGTCCCTTTCACCGAATATTCTGTTTATGTTTTCCTGGAATTCTCTAATGCTCATTTTTTATCCTTTTTTATTTTCACTTGATTGCTTGAAGAATATATTATATCTCTTTGGTTGAACGAAAAAGATTTTTTTATTCGTTTAAAGTTCATTCAATGAAAAGAGCTATAAAAGAAATATCCGTCCAGGTGTTCGCCACGAGGGAAGCTCTCGTTTTCTGGACTTCCACATACATAATACTCGTCCTGATGTACAGGTCGGCTCCCTACTGGAGTTCTCTTTCGCTTAACTACACGTATTCAACGTTCCTTTTTCTTCTTTTACCTTTAGTTGTCGCTTCTTTCCCTCAGAAAAAAAACTCGGTGAATATTGTTTTCTGGGCAATCGCCTTTACCTTTGTGATCTTGCCCTTGCTCGCGGGGGAATTTCTGCCTGAGATCAGAAACAGGTATTTTCCGCCCTACAACCCGGAAACAGGCCCGCTTAATTCAATCGAAAAGGGTATAATCCTCGTCGTGCCGAGCTTTCTTCTTGTTTTGCTCTACTGCAGGTTTTCAGGCTTCGACCCTAAATCACTCGGTTTGGGAATTGGCAAATGGAAGTTTTGGATCCCTTTGACCGTGGTCCTGGTTCTGGTCATGACTCCGATACTTTTTATCTTCTCCAAAAAGCCCGATTTCATACAGACCTACCCTCTTTTCAAAAGCATGATAAAGAGCGATGCCGATTTCTGGTCTGTCGATTTGACATGGTTTTATTACTTGTATATTTGGGAGTTTTTCTTCAGAGGTTTTATCCTCTTTTCTCTCGCAAAAAAAATGGGGCCCGCGAGAGCCATATTCGTGCAGGCGATCATCTTCTCTTTCGCTCATTTGGGTAAACCTGAAATAGAGGTGTATTCTTCCATGGTTGGAGGGGTTTTGGTCGGAATTTTGTCCTACATCTCAAATTCGGTTCTGCCCGGCGCTATAATACACTGGCTTATAGCCCTCATAATGGATTTTTTCGTGTTTTTTTCAGCTTGAAAGCCTCGTTTGATTAAGTTCGAAAATAGTGATATAAACTGAACAAAAAGGAGATAAAAAATGATCGAATACGCAATATCTTCACACGCGGAAGAGACAATAGCCATGCTTCGAAAATTCGTCAGCGATCACAATTTTGTAGAGGGAATGACAATAGCAGACAAAGACGGGCTTTCCATTGTCAGTTATTTTCATTCAGAGACGCAGGAAGAAATTTTAGCGGCGATATCTCCCGTCATAATCAAAGATCTCTCGTCTCTCCCCCTGGGTGAAATCAGATATTTTATAGCTATGGGAAAAGACGCTTTCGCAGTGGTCAAACCCCTTGATTCACAGACTTTTCTATCTATGTTCTCTCAACTCGACGTCTGGAACGGACTTATGGGGCAAAAAGACATAATCACTGATTTTGAAATTTTGACCGCGCAGTTGATGAGGCTGGGTAACAAAAATGACTCATAAATTACTATCTCTAAAGCTTTACATATCGCTCGTACTTGCATTTTCCCTGTCCTCGCCGATTTTAGGACAATACTTCGGGCAAAACAAACTTCAGTACAGAAGCTTTGAATGGAAAATCACAGAAACCGATCATTTCAGAATATACTACTATCAGGGAATGGACGAAATCACAAATTTCGCGTGCCAGGTCGCCGAGGACGCCTACGCCACTCTTGCAGTCAACTTCAACCATGAATTCAAAGATAAAATACCCGTCCTCGTCTATCGAAGCCCCAACGATTTCGCCCAGACAAATGTGATTCTCGAGTTGATTTCCGAATCGGTGGGCGGTTTTACGGAATTTTTAAAAAACCGTGTTGTTGTACCCTTTGACGGCTCTTACTCAAATTTCAGGCACGTCATCACACATGAAATAACCCATGCTTTTCAAAACGACGTGCTCTACGGAAATTCAAATATTTTCACCAAAATATATTCAATGGATATACCCCTCTGGTGGTTCGAGGGTTCAGCTGAGTTTGAATCCATGGGTTGGGATTCAGAGTCATACATGTACGTCAGGGATCTCGTCTTTTCAAACAAATTGGTGAGCCTTCCCGAGCTCGACTATTACGGCGGATACATTATCTACAAAGAAGGCCAGTCCGTTATGTATTTCATTTCCCAAAAATACGGAAGGCAGAAAATAGCAGAAATATTCCACAACATAAAAGTCACCGGTTCTCTGAGAAGAGCCATTGAGAGAACCTTGAACGTCGATTATGAGACATTCAGCGAAGAATGGTCGAAATTTCTGTATTCTCTTTACTGGCCTCAATACAATTTTTACGAAGAAATTGACGACTATTCCGTTAAACTGACTGATACGGAAAAACAGTTCAACTACATAAACCTCTCCCCCGTCATATCTCCCGACGGACTCGAGGTCGTGTACATCAGCGACGCGGGTATCTATATTGACGTTTTGAAAATGTCTGCACTAACAGGTAAAATCAAAAAAAAACTCGTCGGTGGTCAGAGAACTCCTCAGTTTGAAGGCCTTCATATACTTACAAGCCATGCTTCATGGTCGCCCGACGGGGATAAAATAGTGCTGTCTTCGTTGAGCGAGGGCAGAGATCTTTTTTGGATAATCGACGCCGAAACCGGCAGAAAACTCGACAATCTCGACTTCGACCTCGACATCGCCAGATCTCCTTTTTGGTCAAATCAAAATTTGATATACTTCGTCGGCACGGTTGACGGCAAAACCGACATATACGTTACTGACCCACAGGGTATGTCCCTGAGAAGGATTACCGACGATTTTTTTGACGACACAGACCCCTATGTTTCCTCGGACGGAAAATTCCTCTACTGGTGCAGCGACAGAAACCAATCCCAGAACTGGGCATACGGAGATTACGCTGTGTTCGAGATGGACCTTGAAAATGGCACGACAAGAGAACTCACCCCGAGAAACCCTTCCGTCTCAAATCCTTTCCTTTCAAACCAGCCAAACGATTCCTCGCCCAAACTGGTTTTTTTAGCCACCTACAGTCCTGGAAGCAATTTGTATTCCTGCGACCTTGTCACCGGCGAAATCTGTCAGTTGACCAACTTACCCGGAGAGATTCAGAGTTTTTCCATGGATTCATCCTCAAACAGAATGGTCCTCAGCGTCTACACATCGGGGAAATGGGAAATTTTCACAATCGAAAATCCTCTGAATACCCTCGACACTGTCCAATTCGCCTTTGATACGACTTCTTATGTTGACGTATATTCCGAAGTTTTTCAAGCAGAGGATACTCTCTCATGGGAAAAACCAGGGCTTGACATAACCGCCGACTGGGGACAGGCGTCTATGGCTTATTCAAGTCTTTACGGCTTCGCCGGTCTTTTGACGATTTATCTCAGCGATTTCATGGGCGACCACAGGTTCCTGATACAGACAGATCTAGCTCAGGACATCTTAAAATCGAATTTCAACCTTATTTACTACTACCTGCCGAAAAGGTGGGATCTGGGTTTCGGTATATACCAGCAAAGTTTCGCATACTGGTCCGCGGAAGACACCATTTACGTTGACAAATATTTCGGCGGTGAAATGCTTTTTATGTATCCTTTCAATAGATTTCAGAGGTTCGACCTTATGCTCGACGCTTATCAGGTGGAGAGAAAACACTACTTCTACGACTCTTTTCAGGATGAAGTTTCCTTCACCGGCGACACATCAGAGTTTTTTATTGCCCCGTCTCTTTACTACGTGATGGACAATACAATCTGGGGATACACTTCTCCCTTCATCGGTTCGAGAATTCGCTTCGGAGGAGGCGTCGCTCAAAGAATATCGGCGAATTCGAGATACTACTGGGGCAGTTTCGATTTCAGAAAATACTGGCGCTTGACCCCGAGAAGCAATTTGGCCTTCAGACTCTATCTATCAGGTATAAGAGGAACGGATCCCCCGAACCTCTACCTTGGTGGATACAACAACCTCAGAGGATACGGAATAAATGAACTCACGGGTTTCAACACCGGATTTTTATCCCTCGAAGCCCGTTTCCCTTTTATCGACTATCTTGACGTCATGTTTCCCCTGCCTATCCTTCTTGGAGACATCAGGGGATGCCTTTTTGTTGACGCGGGAGGAGTTGTAGACGATATAGAAAGTTTCAGGGTCTTTTCAGACGATCCGGAAAAAGGGTTCGGCCTTGAAGATCTGAAACTCGACGTGGGTTGGGGTATTAGAATGTTTTTCATGTCAGCGGTTCTAAAACTCGACTTCGCCGTGCCGACAGACTTAAGAAATTTAAACAACAGAACAAGAATTCATTTTTCCATAGGGGAAGATTTCTGAGGGTTTTAAAAAAGCATTCTCACTGGCTTTACCTTGTTCCGGCTCTTTCGGTGCTGATTATATTCAAGATTTTTCCAATAGTATTGTCCTTCGGCGTCAGTTTTTTCAAATGGAACATGGCTGGTCCTAGCGATTTTATTGCTTTCGGCAATTATTTTTCTGTTTTTTCGGATTCTCTTTTTTGGCGTTCTTTTCTCAACACTTTTTATTACACCCTTTTCAGCCTTCCCTTTTCCATTGGATTATCTATGTTTTTCGCAATCCTGTTGAATTCCGTTACAAGAGGAAAGACGCTTTTCCGCGTGATCTACTATCTTCCCGTCGTCACTTCCATAGTGGCGGTATCGGTTGTCTGGAAATGGGTCTATCATCCTAAAGTCGGCCTTCTGAATTCTTTTCTTTCCCTGTTCAACGTAAAAGGTCCTGAGTGGCTCGATGAATACAGGGGAATATTTGAACTGATCATGAAAATAGATCTTCCGCGCGGTCTGGAAGGCCCTTCTCTGGCACTGTTGAGTCTTGCCGCCATGTCTGTCTGGAAAAGTCTCGGATACGATATCCTGATTTTTCTCGCCGGTCTCCAAAATATTCCGCAGACTTATTACGAAGCCGCTAAACTTGACGGAGCTGGGGTTTGGAACACTTTTAGGCACATAACTTTTCCTTTGCTCTCTCCGACGACTTTTTACGTTTTCATAATGTCGACAATTGGTTCCTTTCAAGTCTTCGCTCCTGTTTGGCTCATGACAGGACCCCCCGCGGGAGGTCCTGTCGACAGCACGAATGTTATTGTTTTTTATCTTTACGAGAAAGCCTTCCAGTTTTTCAAATTCGGCGCGGCAAGCGCCACCGCGTTTATTTTGTTTTCGCTTCTTCTAACACTGACGGCGATTCAGAGAAAATATTCCGAGAGAAAAGTTTTCTATGGATAAAGCGTCAATCCAAAAGCATCTCTCGGCTAAATTTCCGGACAGAAATATTTTTATGCATGAAAACAGGGCCATAAAAACACTGTATGGCTAAGTCAAAAAAAATAATTTCCTACACAGTGCTGGTTTTAGGAGCAATTTCCATGGTTGCACCCTTTTACTGGATGTTGATCACGGCTTTCAAGACACCTGCAGAGGCGATAGCCATTCCTCCCACGTGGATGCCATCAGAGTTCACCTTCACGAATTTCAAAGAAGCTTGGACAAAAGTGCCTTGGTTCAGGTATTTCTTCAACACCGCCATAGTGGCGGTGTTTGTCCTGATAGGAAATTTGGTCACTTCAATCACAGCGGGTTACGCGTTTTCGAATTTCGAGTTTAAAAGCAAAAACAAAGTATTTCTTCTTTTTCTTGCCACGCTGATGATCCCTATGCCTGTTTATATAATACCGGGGTATCTCATATTGACTTACATGAATTGGATAGACACATACGCAGCTCTCATCGTGCCATGGACAGTCAGCGTTTTCTCGATTTTCCTTGTCCGTCAGCACATGAAATCGATTCCCTCCGAACTTTGGGACGCTTCGAGGATAGACGGCTGCGGGAGATTCTGCTACCTTTTCAGAGTCGTCGTCCCCCTTATAAAACCCGCCCTGGCAACAGTTTCAATTTTTTCAATCGTCAGTTCCTGGAACAGTTTTTTGTGGCCTCTTGTGGTGACTAATTCCAAAAACCTGAGACCCATTCAAGTCGGCTTGGCGTACTTCACCCAGGAACAAAGCACCGATTATACTCTTTTATCCGCCGCGGCTACATTTACAGCTTTTCCTCTCGTCATTCTTTTCCTGTTCGCTCAGAAACAGATAATAAACAGTTTCACCCGATCAGGACTGAAAGATTGAAAAAGATTCGCCTGTTGTTGCCGCTTTTTTTGACTGTTCTAATATCTACCTGCTCCAACCATTCACGGGATAAAGTCACCGTGACTTTCTGGCACGCCATGGGAGGCAAGTTGGGGACCACGCTCGACAGCCTTGTGGAAGAATTCAACTCTCAGCACGCTGAAATTCGTATTGTAGCGACTTCCGTAGGAAACTACGGAGCGCTCGCGCAGAAACTCATGGCATCAGTAATGGCTGGAAAACCGCCCGTGATAGCCCAGAGCTACGAATCCTGGACGGACCAATTCAGGGAGGCCGGCGCAATAGTCCCTCTCAACTCTTTCGTGAATTCAGACGCCGGGTACACAGAAGTCGAAATTAATGACTATTTCACGCCTATCTGGAACAATAATATATGGGGCGACACCATTTGGAGCATGCCGTTTAACAAAAGCCTCGGCGTCGTATTTTACAACTACGACTACTTCGATTCTCTGGGCACAGGATTCCCCTCCACATGGGAAAACATGCTCGGAGCGTGTTCGGTTTATTCTTCTCCCGAAAATGAACTTTACGCTTTCGCAATGCCTTCCAATACATGGTTTTTCGAAACAGCTCTTTTCCAAAGAGGGGGCGCCCTGCTGGAAGAAACAAATGGCGAAGTCTTCTTCGACGACAGTTTAGCCGTTTCACTTCTCGAAGAGCTCAAAAAACTCACAGACGAAGAAAGAATTTGCTATCTCGGTTCCGGCTACCAGTCTCAGGATGAATTTGTCACGGGCAGAACAATAATTTCATGGGGAAGCGTGGTCTCATACTCTTATATGATGAAAAAAAATCCTTCTTTTAGAATCGGGGTCTCGACACTCCCCCCGCCGACCGGCGGAAAAGATGTCAGCGTGATTGCGGGCACGAATATTATAATATTCTCCAAATCATCCCCCGAGCAGCAAGTTGCCGCGTGGGAATTCATAAAATGGTTCAACTCACCTGAAGTTCAAGCTGTCTGGGCCATAAACACAGGATACATCCCGACTCGACGTAGCTCCTTGCGGATCGAGGAAATGGTGAACTACCTCTCTGAGATTCCCGGGTCAGATGAAGTCTACCGTAAGATTGACTGGGCGGTTTCAGAACCTAAAATCGGGGCTTGGTTTTCAGGCAGGATTTACCTCTCACAGGCGATAGAATACACACTCAGAGGCGTCATGCCCGCAGATCAAAGCCTTAAAATGGCGAGTGAAAAACTCAGACACGACATCTCGGAGAGTTTTTAATCCAAGGAAGGCTCCCCCAAAAAATCGACCCATAATTGATGTATTTTATGAGCCTCTTGATTTGAATTCTCAATAGGTGTCCGATCTGGCAAAAAGAGAGTTTGTAATCCTAAAATGTTTCAACTCCGAAAAAATAATGCTATAATGTTTTTTTTTGCGAGAGTGGCGGAACTGGCAGACGCGCTGGACTTAGGATCCAGTCCTAAACGGGTAGGGGTTCGATTCCCCTCTCTCGCAGTAGAAATTTTATTCTCTTTTTTGAAATGGAGGAAATGTTGAGAATTTCTGTTGAAAAATTGTCTTCTACCAAGAGAAATCTGACAATCGAAGAATCTTCCGAGATAATTGACCAAGAAGAAAGCAAGATAATTTCTGAAATAGCTTCTACGCACAGTTTCCCCGGTTTCAGAAAGGGTAAAGCTCCTGTGTCTATGATAAGAAAACTTTATGAAAATGACATTGCCGAGACAAGCCTTAACAACGTGATTAACGACCTGTCGCATAAAGCTATTGAAAAAGAAAATCTCGCGCCAATAGGAAACATAGAAGAAAAAAACGTTAAAATTGAAAACGGCATGCTCAGCTTCACTATAACTTTTGAAGTTCTCCCGGAAATACAGGACACACCTCTTGAAAACCTTGAAATTGAAAAACCCGTTTATGCCGTCAACGATACTCTTGTCGAAAAAAGACTCGATCTGGTAAGAGAGAGGTCTTCTTTCCTCGTCTCAGTCCAAAGAGAATCCCAAAAAGAAGATTTTCTCCTGTGCGACTTCTCCGTCAAAGATGAAGACGGAAATGTCCTTGACGATTTGTCCTTCAAAGAGAAAATGCTGGTCATCAACGAAAATTCATTTTGGAAAGGATTTCACGAAAATCTGGTTGGAAGAAATAAAGACGCCCGATGCAATTTCGAGTTTATGGTGCCTGAAGAAGATTCGAAATACGGGGGTAAAAAACTCCTTTTCAATATTTTGATAAAAGAAATCAAACAGAAAGCCTTGCCTGAGTTAAACGACGAACTCGCCAAAGAATTCAATTTTAACAGCCTTGAAGAAATGAAAAATGACATAGAAAAAAATTTAGCCGAAGAACTGTCGCGTAAAAGCGAAATAGATTTTGAAAACAATATCATGAAATCTTTGGAAGAATCCTACAATTTCGAGACCCCACTTTCGCTAATCGAAATCGAGACCAAAGAAATGATATCCTCTCTTAAAAAACATTTCGACATTGATAACAACCGCGATTCACTGCGCTCGGAGATAGACGAATCAGCTCGAAAAAGAGTGAAACAGAATCTTATTCTCGACCATTTAGCAGAAAAACTCCATGTTGAAGTATCCGATGATGAATTGAAAGAAAATCTTATAAAGACAATTTCAAACGAAGTCGGTTACGATAATTTAAGCAGACCGACAATCAAAAGCAAACTAAACGACACCAAGTTCATAAGAGAAATTTATTCAAGGGTCAAGAGAACCAAAACACTTGACGAAATCAAAAAAATGATAAAGCTTAAGGAGGTTCGGGAAAATGAACCGCAATGAAAATTATTCTTATGTCGTACCTCTCGTCATCGAGAGAACATCAAGAGGCGAGCAGGCTTACGATATATACTCCAGACTGCTGAAAGACAGGATTATATTCATAGGCTCTCCTATAGACGACAATGTCGCCAACGCCGTCGTAGCCCAGCTTCTGTTCCTCGAAGCCGATGATCCTGAAAAGGACATCAACCTATACGTCAACTCCCCTGGAGGGAATATATCCTCTGGGCTTGCTATTTACGACACGATGCGGTTTATTAAACCCGATATTTCAACGACCTGCGTCGGTCAGGCGACTAGTATGGCGGCGGTTCTTTTGGCGGCTGGAAAAAAAGGCAAAAGATACGCCCTCCCGCATTCAAGAATAATGATCCATCAGCCATGGGGAGGAGTTCAAGGACAAGCCGTCGACATAGAAATTGAAGCAAAAGAAATCATAAAGATGAGGAAGGAACTCGAAAACATACTTTCTCACCACACCGGTCAAACAATCGAGAAAATATCCACTGATTCCGACAGGAACTATTGGATGAATGCCGAAGAAGCCAAAAATTACGGAGTCGTAGACGAGGTTATACTCTTCAGAGCAAAAGACTCGGTCAATGAGAAAGAAAATGAAAAAGAAAGATAAAACCGGTATTGAAAGGTCATGTTCCTTTTGTAATTCCAGGGAAAATATCGGCAACTATTTAATTCAAGGCAAAAACGCCTATATATGCCTGAACTGCGTTAAAAATTTATATGAATCAATTTTTAAAACTCCCAACAAGACAATAGATTTTAACTCAAAGAGCCATTCGCTTCCTCTTCCGGCTGAAATAAAA
>JAFGON010000106.1 GCA_016926475.1 candidate division WOR-3 bacterium
CTATCGATGTCCCTATAATCCCGGACCCGATTATGACGCAATCCGCTGTTTTCGGAAGATTAGCCATGCTGACCTCCTCTGCCTCTTTCTACAACGGATTCAAAAGGTTCTTCAGAATCAGCGATGAATTTAATAGGAATGGCTTTCGCGGGAGGTCTTGAAACGGGTTGTTCATTTTCGTCTGGTAAGTATCCGTTTATTCTAATAAGGATCGCCTCCACGAGTTTTCGGCAGGTTTTTCCCTGGCAATGTCCCATGCCTGCCCTTGTAACTCTCTTGACTTCATCGACGCTTTTTAGATCGTATTTTTTGATAGCCTCGACTATCTCGTCCTCTGTTACGTCTTGACACCTGCATATTATTCTAATTTCTTTCATTTACAACCTCTCTTCGGGGAGAAAAACCTAGCTTTGTCGAGAAGATTGGAGGGGATCTCTATCGTGACGACGGCGGTTTTGTCTGTGGTCTTGGATTTGTTGACTCGCAGGACTTTTCCCTGGGCAATGACAGCACCTTCCCTGTCTAAAACGTCTACAACTTCGTTTACAGCCGGAAGAGGCAGCATTTCGTAGGGTATCGAGACAAAGCCCTTTGAGGTATCCTCTCTGTCAAGACCTACGACAAAAATCGCCAGCCCGGGACATTGGTATACGCAGATTGAACACCCGTTGCAGGCAGAATGGTCTATGGAAGGGATTTTGTTTATTCCTCCTGTTATTTTTATGGCTTTTCGAGGGCATGCATCGGTGCAGGGATTGCATGGAATTTCCTGAAAACATTCTACGACTGCTCTTGGGGAAACGATAAGGAGCTCCTTTTCGGGCATTGATTTAGCAAGAGATTCTCTGTCAGGGATTCCTGTTTCAGCCCATTTATTTTTCATTTGAAATCTCTCCGATTAATTTGAGGTTTCCGTTTGTCGCTTTGGCTCCAAAAGGGCCATCTCTGAACAATTTCAACTGTTCAAGAATGATCTCTCTTGATTGCTGTATTTGGTCTTTTTTGTGTTCTCTGAGGAATAAAGCGGCGGAAAGACCTGCAAGTTTTCCCTCGAGCATTGCGGTGACCGCCTCTTCGATTCCCGAGACATCGCCGCAGAGAAAAACATCTCTGCGAGTTGTATTCATGTTTATATCATGAACGGCAACTTTACCGCCTAGTTCAGGGACAATTTTCATCTTGCATCCGGCAAGTTCGAGGAGGTCGGATAGAGGGGTCAAACCAACGGCAAGGCATACCGAGTCGACTTCAAAACATTTTTCCGTCCCGCCTATTGGCGAATAATTCTCGTCTATTTCCGAGATTGTCGCGGCTGTCACGCCGCTTTCGGCGTTTCCTTCGGCGCTCAAAATTGTATGCCTTGTGTAAATTGGCACACCCATCCTTCTGAGTTTGGCTGAATGAACGAGGTAGCCGCCGACTCGGGGAAGCGCTTCGACAACAGCGGCGACATCGACACCTGCCTGCTTGAGCTGGTATGACACTATAAGTCCGATATTTCCCGATCCTACCATTAAAACTTTTTTCGCGGGAAGGACTCCAAACACGTTCATAAGCGTCTGAATGGCGCCTGCTCCGTAAACTCCCGGCAAATCGTTGTTCAGGAAGTTGATTGAATTTTCAAAAGCGCCAGTGGCGACTATAATGGCTTCAGCTTCAACTTCCTCAAATCTGTCCGGATATGCAATCCCAATGATGTTCCCGTATATCCCAGTAACGCTTGCCTGCATGTGAATATTCACGCCTTTTATCTTGCTGTTTTCAATCAGAGTCCTGGCTATGTCCATGCCTCTAAAGCCGCAAAGATGCTCTTTGGAACCGAAAAATTTATGGGTCTGTTTTACAAGTTGACCGCCGAGAATGTAGTTGTCGTCAAAGAGGTCGACTTTAAGTCCGTATGAAGAAGCCGCTTCGGCTGCTGAAAGACCGGCTGGTCCTCCGCCAATCACTGCGATTTCTGTTTTTGATTTCAAGCTATATCCCCTTTGCCTTTTTGCCTTTCAACTTTCATACCTTCCCTCACAGGGGTGATGCAAGTCATTACGTTCGGTTTCCCGTCGACTACCATAAGACAGCTCGCGCATTTACCTACGCTGCAAAAAAGTCCTCTCGGCCTTTGGTGTTTCTCGGTGAATCGAAAACTGACTATTTTATTGGCGATTAAAGCGGCTGCTACAGTCTCGCCTTCGAACGCCTCAAGCTTTTGACCTTCGAAAAAAAAATGTATTTGCTTTTTTCTTTTGAATTCGAGAATCGGATGTTCTTCAATTCTCATCGGTTCTCCTTTCCGCAGTACCTTTCGACAATTTTCTCAATTATTATGGAAGTGCCGGCCCCTTCCACGAGAGGGAATATACGCGTCTCGGAGACGATATCGCTGCCAACCACTTGATCCGCGCCGTAGTCTCCTCCTTTTACAATCAAATCCGGTTCAATAAACTTCACCAATTCAAACGGCGTGTCTTGGGAGAAAACAATTACACAGTCAATGTATTTTATGGCTGACAGGAGTGAAGCCCTCTCGTTTTCACCGAGAATCGGTCTTTTCTCGCCTTTCAACCTCTTCACGGATTCATCGCTGTTCACTCCCACAATGAGCGATTCGCCTAAAGTTTTGCAAAATTGGAATATGTCAGCGTGACCTTTGTGCAGTATGTCGAAGCATCCGTTGGTAAAGACAATCTTCCCTTTTGGGGATAATTCTACTATCGATTTCTTGATTTTTTCGTTGTCTGGGCCGAAATAAAAAAATTTTTTATCCATAATAACAAATTAATATTCGTGATTTTTAAAACTCTCTAAAATTTCTTGGACGCTGACAGTCTGTGCTCCGATTTTCTTCAACTGAACTGCTGCGGCATGGCTGCCGATCACGGCAGATTCTTCGATGCTTGCTTCCGAAAGCATCGAAAGGCAGACAGTCGCGATAACTGTATCGCCGGCTCCGCTTACGTCGTATACTTCTCTGGCTTTGGTAGGTATTTTCAGAGGTTCATTTTCACCTTTCGTAAAAATCACCATTCCTTTTTCACCGAGTGTCAGAAGAAGATGTTCTATTTCTTGTTTCTCCTGGATTTCCAAGGCGGCCCTGGTCAAATCCCCTTCATTTTCGCATTTTATCCCTGTAGCTTTCTCCAGTTCTTTACCGTTGGGTTTGAATAGTTTTACATTTTTATAACAGAAAAAATTGTCGAATTTAGGGTCTACAAATACGGGTTTTGAGAGGCTGAGTGCAAAATTCAGGATTTCCTCTATGATTTGGCAGTTGAGAAGTCCCTTGTCGTAGTCTTCAAAGAGGATGGCGTCGCAATCAGGTATGGTCTTTCTGGCAAAATCTTTGATTTTTTGCCTTGTTTTTTCCCCAATATTCGTTTTCTTTTCTCTGTCAACTCTCACGACATGCTGAGAATGCGCGATAATTCTCGTTTTTTGAGTTGTTTTCCTGTCTAAGTCGGTGAAAATTCCATCGCAAGAAACTCCCAGGTCATTGAAAATGCTTGTCAACTTTTCACCGGCAGCGTCGTCCCCGATTACCCCTATCGGAACTACAGTTGCTCCAAGTGCGTTCAGGTTATGAGCTACATTCGCGGCGC